>JAAFHE010000125.1 GCA_013298265.1 Lysobacterales bacterium
CCGAGCTGTACGCTGCCGCCCTCCTCGGCGCCGAACAGCGTCTGCGCGGCGTGGTCGCGTGCGATCGAGCCGGATGCGACGGTGACGAAAGGTCCGTTGCGACGGCTGCTTTTCTCGTGCAGCCAGCGCGCCAGCGATTCCTTGCCGCTACCGGCCTCGCCGCTGAGCAGCAGCCAGGTATCGTGAGCGGCCATGCGCTCGAGCTGGCCGCGCAGGGCGTGCATCACGCGCGAGGAACCGACCGGTTCCAGCGGCACCGGCACCTGCCGCTTGAGTCCTTCGTTCTCGCGCTTGAGGCGGCTGGCTTCGAGTGCCCGCTCGACCGTCAGCAGCAGCTTGGCCAGCGACAGCGGTTTCTCGACAAAGTCATAGGCGCCCAGACGCGTCGCCTCGACCGCGGTCTCGACCGTGCCATGGCCGGAAATCATGATCACCGGACAGCTCAGGCCGCCGCGCTCGGACCATTCGCGCAGCAGGCTGATGCCGTCGGTGTCGGGCATCCAGATGTCGAGCAGGATCGCGTCGGGGCGTACCTGGCGGCGCATCTCGCGCGCGGTGGCGGCGTTCTCGGCCACGCTCACCTGGTAGCCCTCGTCCTGCAGGATGTCCTGCACCAGGCTGCGGATATCGGGTTCGTCGTCGACGACGAGAATGTGGCCGGAAGTCATGCCCGCCCCTGTGGCGAAAAAGCGACCGGCAGCATAGCGTCTTTCGTCCTGGCGCGAGCACGCCGCGCACGATCGCTGGCGGGGTCCCCGTCAACCCGGCGAGCGCTCCCGGCGATGCAGAAGCCCTGCAGATTGCGGCTTGGCCGCACTGACCCGTCCGGCCGCCACTATCGAATTCGCTGACCGGCAAATAAGCGATCAGTCGCCTTCGCGCTCGACCGGCTCGCCGTAGCGCCAGTAATCGGGCGGATACAGCGCGGTGCGTTGCGCCGGTTCGGCCGGGGTCTGGCCGGCTTCGATAGCGGCCAGGGTTGGCGCGGACCAGATCTCAAGCCAACGCGAGCGGAACGGCTGGATCAGCAGCGCGTAGCGGCGCGCGCGCGGATCGAGCTTGGGCGGATAGCGCACGATCAGACCACGCGGATTCGCCGCCGCCCATTCGCCGATCCCGCCGATGTTGATTTCGTCAATGCTGCCGCGCAGTCGCGCGAGATAGTGGAACTGGCCTTCGTACTGACCGACGTTGGCGATGGGCCGGTGCTCCGCCTGGGCTCGGCCGAGCAAACCCGCCGCCGGTTCGAGATTGAAATTGTGGAACAGCGCGTGGGCGAACAGCGCATGCGCCAGCGCCACGCCGAGCAGCGATGTGCCGGCAATGCGGTGCAGCTCGCGCTCGCCTTCGCCCGGCAACAGCAGCAGCAGGCCGAGCGCGGCGAAGCCGACCGCGAACCACGGGCTCAGGCGCGCCGCATCGTGCAGCCAGTGCGAATGCAGGTGACCACCGGCCAGCCAGACCGGCAGAACGGCGAGCAGGAACGCGAAACCGAATGCCGCAAGCGCTATAGGCCAGGCACTCCAGACCCGTCCGGTACCGACGCCGCGCCACTCCTGCCGGGCCAGCGCGCAGGACAGCGCCATCGCCACGCCGGGCAGCAGCGGCAGCAGGTAGTAGACCTGCTTGCCCGACACCAGGCAGAACCCGGCGAAGGCCGGCAGCAACCAGCTGATCAGGAAACGCTCGCCGTCGCCGATCGGCCGCGTGAACGTGGCCACCGCGCGCCACAGCCGTGGCCAGCCGATCCACGGGAACAGCAGCACGCCGAGCATCGGCAGGTACCACCACAACGGCCGCGCGTGGTCGAAACTGTCGACGACGCGACCCGCCGTCTGCAGGAAGAACAGCTCGTTGCGGTAGGCCTCGCCACCGGCGAAGCCGGCCGGTAGCGCCCAGGCCAGCAGCATGGCCACAGCGCCGGCCAAGGCGAGGCAACCGCGCAGATACCAGCCCTTGCGGTCAGCGCGCGCGTGTTCGCTCCACCAGGGCCCGAGCAGGAACGGGAAGGCAACGTGCAGCAGCATGACCGGCCCCTTGGTCATGAGACCGGCGCCGAGCGCCAGCGCGAACCAGATCCAGCGCGGCTTGCCGCTGAGCGCGAGCAGCGCAAGCGCCACGGTCAGCGCCAGCAGTACTTCGTACATGATCTGCAGGCCGAACAGGAAAGAGTAGGCCAGCGCGATCAGGAACCAGGGCGCGAGCCGTGCAATCGACGGCCGCAGGGAAAACACCCGGCGCGCCAGCGCGGCCGCGGCGAGCAGCCAGCCGGCGCCGATCAGCACCTGCAGCAGCCGCGGCCAGACATCGTTGACACCGCTCACGGCCCAACCCGCATGGATCAGCCAGAACAGCAGCGGCACCTTGTGGCTGTAGGGGTGACCGTTGATCTGCGGCACGAGGAACTGGTTCTCGCTCCACATTTCCCAGGCTACGGCAAGGGTCCGCGTCGAATACAGCGGCATGGGACCGTGCTGGAAGATCGCAAACAGCGCGACGACGAACCAGAGCATCAGCCAGCGCGGTGGAACCGTAGGGAAACGTAACGATGGCGGCATAGGCTGGCGCTGACGTGGAACCGGGGCAAAGTGTAGTGCCTTGCCGGTGCGACGTGTGCGGTGGCATGGACGCGGCGGCGCAGCTTGTGTGGCCGCGTCCGGCTGTTACGCTCTGCGCATGTCCGACTCTGCACGTCCCGGCCTTTCGGCCTGCATCATCACGTTCAACGAAGCCGATCGCATCGAGGCCTGCCTGGCCTCGCTCGCGTTCTGCGACGACATCGTCGTCGTGGACTCGGGTTCGACCGACGGCACCGCCGAACGCGCAGCCGCGCTAGGTGCTCGCGTGCTCACGCGCGCCTTCGACGGCTACCGGCGACAGAAGGATTTCGCCGTGCGCAGCGCGCGGCATGAGTGGGTGCTGTGCCTGGACGCCGACGAGCGTGTGACGCCGGCACTGCGTGCCGCGATCGAGACCGCGCGGGACGCGGAATTCGCTGCCGCGGCCGGCTTCCGCTTCGCGCGCGCGACGGAGTATTTCGGCGCGTTCCTGCGCCACGGCAATGCCTATCCGGACCGCGTGCTGCGCCTGTTCGACCGCCGCCGCGGCGGCTGGCGCGGCGACCGCGAGATCCATGAGCACGTCAGCGTCGACGGGCCGGTGCAGCGTCTCGCCGGCGACCTGGAGCATCGCGCCTACCGCTCGCTCGCCGACCAGCTCGCGCGGCTGGAACGCTACGCCCGGCTCATGGCCGAGCACGATCACGCGCGCGGCCGGCGCGCCCGCCTGACCAATCTCGTGTTCAACCCGTTCTGGCGATTCCTGCGCGGATATGTGCTGCGCGCGGGTTTCCGTGACGGCTGGCGCGGGCTGATCTACGCCTGGGTGGAGGCCAACTACGTGCGGCAGAAATTCATCAAGCTCTGGCTGCTCGATCGCGGCCAGCGCATCGCCTGAGGGCTTGGATCGCGCCAGCGCGCCCACGGGCACGATGGTGTCGATCGCGCGAGCGATGGATTCAGAACACGGAACTGGTCCGCATGCACCGTTCTCCGGAGAAAGGGCTGCCGCCCCTTCTCCACACGCCGTCATGCGCCGGCGAGGATCTGCTCGACGCGGCCTGCCATGCTCGCGGCGAACTCCTCGTTCTTGGCCTTGGCCAGCACACGGCGGTACTCGGGCAGCAGGTCGCTGAGTTCGGCCTTGGTGTAGCAACGCTCGAGTTTCAGCGTGAACAGGAAAGCGCGCAGGCCCAGCACGGCGACCGCGGTCTCGTTGATGAAGGCACGGGCCATCTGCAGCGGCGGCAGTCCGGACTCGGCTGTCGGCATGGCCGCGCCGGGCTGGGCGTCGGCCATGATGAGTCCCAGCGCGCTGAGCTCGTCGAGAATGCCGTCGACATCGCCGAGCGCGGCGAACTGGCGTCGCAGCTCGGCGACCGAATGCTGGCCATGCACGGCGATAAGCAGCGAACGCGAACGCGCATGCAGCTTCTGGCGGCGATCAACCAGCTCGCGCTGACCCAGTAGCGTCTTGCGTGGTATGACGGTGTCGAGCATGACGTGTACCCCCTGGTAACGTGGCTCCGAGAATAGTCGCCCGTCCCGTCGAGGTGAACACTCGAACCTGTTCGTGATAGCGAAATCGGCGCTATTCGGCGTTGACGTCACCTTCGCCGGCGGCATTCTGCACGGTCGGGTCGCAGCCCGGACGGAATGCGTCGGCGCCGAGCAGATACCACTCGCGCCGGTTGGCGTGGCCGACATACTGCGCCTTGTCCGCGTCGACGCAGGCACCGAACGCGCTGCGCAGCACGAACAGACGGCGCTGCTGCGGCGCTTCGGACTGCCAGCGCTGCGCCTCAGCAAGTTGTAAGTGCCACGGCTTGACGAAGCCGAAGTCGCGCACCGGCTGGTCCGCGTGCAGCAGGTTCTGCTCCTTCCAGGCGACCAGACCGAGTTCCGCGTCCTTGCCCGCGAGCTCCCGCGCGCGCCGCATGACCGCCGCAGCCGAGGTCGAATCATTGAGCACTGGATAGGCCCAGAAGCTCCAGCCCAGCCATAGCGTGGCCAGGGTCAGGGCCAGCGCGAGCAAGCTGCGGCGGGCGCGCAGCAGCACGGCCGACAGCAGCGCGACGGCACCGACCACGAGCACGAACAGCCACAGCATCTGGCCGCCGGATTCGAGACCGCGCTGCTCGACCATACGGTTGGCACGCTCCAGGTGTCCGCTCCAGGCCAGCGCGCCGACGAGCAGGAACACCGACCCCAGCACGGCGACGAAGCCGAGCACGACACGACGAAACCAGGGCCGCGCGGCGATCGCCTCGATCTGCGCCCCGATCAGCAGGGCGAGCAGTGGCAGCGCCGGCATGATGTAGACGTCGCGCTTGCCTTTGGGAAAAGTAAAGAAAAGAACAACGAGCACTATCCAGGCGAGCGGCAGCAGCACGCGCGCATCGCGCTGTTTCAGCGCCTGCCACCAGCGCGGCGCCGTCCACGGCAGGGCCAGTGCGAGCGGCAGCCAGGCGAACGCGATCACGCCGAGGTAGTACCAGGGCGGCTGGTGATGGTCCCAGGACTCGGTGTAGCGGCCTGCGGTCTGGCGGAACAGGATGTCGTTCATGTAGGCGCGGTATTCCGGTCCCGCCTCGGAGGCGACCGCATACAGCATCGGAGCTAACCACAGCGCCGTCGCCGCGACAAAGAAGACGACGCCAAGCAGCCAGCGCCCGGCACTGCCCTGGATACGCGCCACGCCGGGCCAATCCTGCCAGCGCGCGAACAGGTACGGCACGAACATGAGCAGCGCGAGGACGCCGACGCCCTTGGTGATCACGCCGAGTCCGGCGGCAAAACAGCCCAGCCAGTACGCGCGCCAGTCGGGACCGAGCAGGAAGTGGCGCAGCAACCCGTAGTTCGCGAGGGTCAGGAAGAAGCAGACCGTCGGATCGATCTGCGCACGCTTGGCCTGATAGACGAACTGGAACGTGCACAGCAGCGCCGCAGCCGCGTACGTGCCGACGCGGTGATCCCACAGCCGCCGGCCGAGATCGTAGACCAGGGCGATCATGCCCAGGCCGGCCAGCAGCGAGGGCAGCAGGAAAGCGACGCGCCAGTTGCCGGTCAGGGTGTAGAAAAAAGCCTGTGCCGCCATGAACAGCGGCGGCTTGTCCGAATACAGCTCGCTGCCACGATGCGGGATCAGCCAGTTGCCCGATTCGACCATCTGCTTGGCGACCAGGGCGAAGCGCGGTTCGTCCGCGGGCCAGGGATCGCGCAGGCCGAGGCCGGCACCCAGCACGACGAGCGCGATGCCTAACAGCAGCCACAGTTCCTGGCGCTGGGTGAAGCGCCAGTCGAAGGCGGTGATGGGATTTTGCGACATGACTACTCTTCCATTTCCAGTCAGAGCGATTTAGCCCTCCCCTTCAAGGGGAGGGTTGGGTGGGGATGGTGTTGTCGTGAAAAAAATAGCGTAGAGCTTATTGAGTTTGACGCAGCGCATCCGGGGTGTTTAGAGCGATGAGAACCTGCGGTTCTAAGCCATCGCCCTTCCCACCTTGAAGGGGAGGGCCTGAAGTGCCGCGCTCAGACATTTGCCGTCGTACCACCAAGCCGCATCGTCTTCAGTCGAGCGGCAGCCGCAGGCGGAAGCTCGCCCCGCCCTCGGGCCGGTTGTCCGCACGGATGCTGCCGCCGTGTTCTTCCATGATCTTTTTCACCACCGCCAGGCCCAGGCCGGTGCCGCGCGACTTGCTGCTGGTATACGGCTCGTACCAGCGCTCGCCGAAGCCTTCGGGCAGGCCAGGACCGTTGTCGGCGATGATGAGTTCGGCCCAGCTGCGCGTGCCGTCCTCGATCCGCGCGGTCGCCACTTCGATGCGCGGCTTGGCCTGGTCGCCGATTGCCTCGAGCGCGTTCTTGAGCAGGTTGTGCAGCAGCTGGCGCAGGCGGCCGGTATCGGCACGCACAAGCAGTTCCTCGTTGGCGAAGCGGCGGCTGATCTGCAGACGCTGATCGTTCTCGTAGAGGTCCAGCACTTCGCCGATCAGCGCGTGCAGCGCCAGCGGCCGCGGCGACAGCTGCGGCGGGCGCGCGTAATCGCCGAACGCGTTGACCAGCGCCTTGAGCGCCTCGACCTGATTGACGATGGTGCGCGTGGCACGATCCAGCACTTCGGTATCGTCAGCGGCGAGACGGCCGATGAAGCGGCGGCGCAGGCGCTCAGCAGCGAGCTGGATCGGGGTCAGCGGGTTCTTCACCTCGTGCGCGAGGCGCCGCGCGACCTCGGCCCAGGCCGCGTCGCGCTGGGCACGGTTGAGCAGGGTCAGGTCGTCGAACACGGCAACATAGCCGGCGTGTTCGGTACCGCCTCCGACGAGCTCGGTGCCGTGCAGAAGCAGCACGCGACGTTCACCGCCGTCGTCGATGACGACCTCCTCGCGCCATTCACGCGCGTTCTCGCGCAGGTGGCGCAGCAGCGGATCGATCAGCGCGGACAGACCCGGGTTGGCCCGGCGCACGCTCGCGAGGGGCTGGCCGAGCTGGCGTGACACCGCGACGCCGAGAATCGCGTCGGCAGCGCGATTTGCCGTGCGCAGCACACCGTCGCGATCAACGCCAAGCACGCCGGTCGACAGGTGTTCGAGCACCGCGCGCAGATAGGCGCGCTGTGCTTCGGACTCCTCGGTGCTGCGCTGCGCGCGCGCGCCGGCGCGTTCGAGTTCGCGCTGCATCTGGTTGAAGGAATTCAGCAGGAAGCCGAGTTCGTCGCGGCTGGCGACCGGCAGTGGCGTGTCGTAGCGGCCCGCACCGACGGCGCGCGTCGCCGCCGCGAGCCGGCCGATCGGCGCGACCAGGCGCCGCGCGACGCCGAATGCAGTCAGCAGCGCGAACAGCACCGACAGCAGCAGCACGAAGGTCAGCACCAGACTGAATGTGAGCTTGAGCGAACTGCGCAGGAACTTCAGGCGGCGGAAATCGAAGCTGGCCGCCTCAACGCGCTGGGTCAGCGGACGCAGTCGCTGCGGCAGCGGGAACAAGGTCTGTAGCAGTCGCGGCGAGCCGCTGGCGAGATTGCTGCGCACGAGCACGCGCAGCATTAGCTGTTCGCCGACCGGCTCAGCCGCCGCATAGCTGCCGCCGCCGGACAGGCGCATCAGCGTCGCCGCATCCGGGTAGACAGGATCGAGGAAGCGCGGGTCGGAGCTCGCCGTCGCGATCACCGTCGCGTTGTCGCCGAACACCGTGAGCTGGGTCGCGCCGATGTCGTCGATGACGTCGTCGAGTCCGGCCTGCACGTCGGCGTCATCACGTGGCTCCAGCGAGGCGGCGAGGCGGCTGCTGGCGTCCTGGCTGATGCGCAGGCGCTCGTCGACGTAGAGACGACCGATTTCCAGCGCATCGTCCAGCGACTGCTCCAGGCGCACGCTGAACCAGGCGTCGATCGTGGCGTTGAGGAAGTTCAGCGCAAAACCATAGACCACGAGCACCGGCGGCACCGCCAGCAGCATCAGCATGAACAGCAGGCGCCGGGTCAGGCGCGCGCCAGGCACTTCGCGCCGCGCATCGGCGACGAGGCGCAGCAGGCGCAGCACAATAACGACGATGAGCACGAGCAGCGCCGCGCTCGCAAAGAACGCCATCCACGGATACAGGCGACCGAAACGGTTGCTGCCACTGGCCGCGTCGCCGGCCAGCAGCAGCGCGCAGCCGAGCAGCGCCAGCACGGCCAGCGCCGGCAGCAGGCGCCGCGTGAACCAGGTCAGGCCGCCGGAATGCCAGGCCATGTCCGCTCCACGGGGGCCTGGCGCCAGGCCGCATCGACGAGGGCCGGCAGGCGCAGCGCACCAGGCAGTGCGGTGCTGTCCAGCTCGATGCGCAGGCGCTGCCGTTCGGGTGCGATCGCGCGCATCGAGGCGTCGGCGATCGGCAGTTCGATGCGGCTCAGTGCAGCCAGCGCCGCAGCGCGCACGCCGAAGCTA
>JAAFHE010000126.1 GCA_013298265.1 Lysobacterales bacterium
AAGCGCGGCATGGTCATGCGGTTGGCGCCAGCGAATGCAGCGACCGTGGGCGACGCATGGCCAGCGGTGGCGTTGCGTGCTGGTGCAATCGGGACGCGATTGCGTGCGTAATGCGCTTGGATTGGTGCAGTCCCGTCGTGATAATGCGCGCCTCCCCAGGCCGGATCCTTCCATGAGCAAGCAGACCGTACTCAACGCCACCCACCGCGCACTCGGCGCCAAGATGGTCGACTTCGGCGGCTGGGACATGCCCCTCAGCTACGGTTCGCAGATCGAAGAGCATCACGCCGTGCGCCGCGACGCCGGCATGTTCGACGTGTCGCACATGACTGTGGTCGATCTGAATGGCGCCCGCGTGCGCGAATTTCTGCGCAACCTTGTCGCCAATAGCGTCGACAAGCTCAAGGTGCCGGGCAAGGCTCTGTACACGTGCATGCTCAATGCCGACGGCGGCGTCATCGACGACCTCATCATCTACTACCAGAGCGACGAGTGGTTCCGTCTCGTCGTGAATGCGGCGACGCGCGACAAGGATCTGGCCTGGATCGAACAGCAGGCAAAGACCTTCGGCGTGCAGGTCGCCGAGCGTCCGGAGCTCGCGATGATCGCGGTGCAGGGGCCGAATGCGCGCACCAAGGTGCAGAGCCTGCTGTCGCCGGATACGGCGGCCAAGGCGGGGAAGATCGGCAAGTTCGTCGCGTGCGAAGGCGATGGCCTGTTCATCGCACGCACCGGCTACACCGGCGAGGACGGCTACGAGATCATCGTGCCGCAGGATCAGGCCGTCGATCTATGGAACCGGCTGCACGCGGCCGGCGTCGCTCCGGCCGGTCTCGGCGCGCGTGACACGCTGCGTCTGGAAGCCGGCATGAATCTGTATGGCCAGGACATGGACGACAGCGTGAGTCCGTATGAAGCTGCGCTGGCCTGGACCGTCGCGCTCGACGACGGCCGTGACTTCATCGGCCGCGCCGTACTGGAAAAGCAGAAGGCGGACGGCGCGCCGCGCGCGATGGTCGGCCTGGTCATGGACGACAAGGGCGTGCTGCGCCACGGTCAGCGCGTGGTCACGGCTAGCGGCGAAGGCGAAATCCTTTCCGGCACCTTCTCGCCCACGCTCGGCAAGGCGATCGCCTTTGCGCGCATTCCGGCTGGCGAGCCCGGTGCGGTACATGTCGATATCCGCGGCAAACTGGTGCCTGTGCGCGTAGTCAAGTTTCCGTTCGTGCGCGATGGCAAGGCGTGCGAAGGCGTCTGAGTTCGGCTCGATTTCCCACTGATTGCTTTCCGCCGCCGGCGTGTAGAATCGCGCGGCGGTGCCTACCTGACAGGACATGACCATGAACGAAATTCCCGGCGACCTGAAATTCATGAAATCCCACGAATGGGCGCGCGTCGAAGACGACGGTACCGTCACGATCGGTATCTCCGACCATGCCCAGGGCCTGCTTGGCGATCTGGTCTACGTCGAGCTGCCCAACGTCGGCGATACCCTCGAAGTCGGTGCAGGCTGCGCCGTGGTCGAGTCGGTCAAGGCCGCTTCCGATGTGTATGCGCCCGTTGCCGGCGAGGTCATCAAGGTGAACTCGGCGCTGCCGGACAAGCCTGAGACCATCAACGAAGATGCCTATGGCGACGGCTGGATCGTCGTCGTGCGTCCGACGAACCTGCAGGAAGACATGGAGAACCTGCTCGCGCCCGACGCTTACGCGGAACAGCTCGACAACGAGGACGAATAACCGGAATCGCTCCGGTCTGGGGTATTCCAGGGGCGCGCCGAGAGGCGCGCCCCTTTCGTTTGCAGGGTGCGTCGCGCGCCGAGAGGCGCGCCCCTTTCGTTTGCGGGGTGCGTCGCGCGCCGAGAGGCGCGCAATCTTCGGTTACGGAAGCGTTCGCTAGGCGGAAGCTTCTTTCGACTGCTCTACCCGTGATGCGCCCATGGGCACACTGTCTTTGCTTGCGGCGTCGGAGTCGTGACCGACGCAGATGAGTGCGGCTGGCATCGTCGTGGCGCGACTCGTGAATTCGCCTGGACATTCAGACTGGCCCGCCTTTCTCACACCTCTTCTAGTGCGGCTGCCGATGGACTCGCCCTGACGCGCGCTGTTCCCTCGTGTCGGCTCGACGTCGTGTCGGCTACGCCTTCGCCGTCAGTGAAGTCCGCGGTGCGCATCAGCACGGCGTCCCGACGCCCTCGCTAAGAACGGGTGTGAGAAAGGCGGGCAAGCGACTCGTCTCGCGTTGCGACCCGTATCGCTGTGCGCCATCTCGTGCCAGCGCGGCAACTTCTTCGAGATCATCGGCACGCGTGCGTGCGCGTGTACTGCTCGACGATGTCTTCATCGCTATTCGTTGGCTCACGAGGCATCGCGAACGCACCGTCGATGAGTGCTCGCGCTCTGCGCAACGCTGCGCAGTTTCGCGCAAATCGGTCTGCTCCGACCCGGTTGGCAGTCTGCGAGCTGAATGCACGAGCGTCGTCGTGGAGTTGCCATCGCGAGTTCGACGCCGCGTCCGAGTGCGCGGCGCTAGCATTGCGCGCGCGCGCTGACGCATGCTGCTGCTTGAAGTGTTTCTTTGAAAAAATATCAATAAATATAATTATGGATTCAAGGATGGCTGCGCTAATGACGGGGTTTTCTTTCGCGCCCGCTGCAGTTGCTGGTGCGCGGACGTATGGCGGAACGCTATCCATTTAGGCGGCTGGACGTCTCCGGGTGTGCGTGCGGCAATGACATCATGTGCGCCATATCCGCATTCGGCGCACGCCGGAAACCACCGCGTCTTCGTGCATGTGGTTGTCGTGTCTCGAAAAGTTGTTGACAGTGCCTGACGACAGGAATAATTTTCGCGCCGTTGAAACGCGCGCGTAACGGAGATATGTCGGAAGGCAAGTACATCGACCCGTATGTCGAACACGGGAGCAAGTCGGAAGCGGTCCGAAAGATCACCGTTTCCATCCCGATGCACATACTCCGACTGCTCTCTGACGAACGTACGCGGCGGCAGGTCGCCAACCTCCGCCACGCTACCAACAGCGATCTGCTGTGCGAGGCGTTTCTGCACGCTTTTACTGGGCAACCACTGCCAACTGACGAGGAGCTAAGACGTATGGCCATGAAGAAAGCAACCGCGAAGAAACCTGCCGCAAAGAAAGCGGCTAAGAAAGTCACTGCCAAGAAGGCCCCGGCCAAGAAAGTAGTAAAGGCCAAGGCTGCGCCGGCCAAGAAGGTCGCCAAGAAGGCGGCGACCAAGAAGGTAGCGGCGAAGAAGGTCGCCAAGAAGGCGACGGTGAAGAAGGTGGCAGCCAAGAAGGCTCCCGCCAAGAAGGCGGCACCTGCCAAGGCCGCTCGCGCGACCAAGGCTGCCAAGCCCGCCGCGAAGTAATCGCTTCACGCTGCACCGTTACAAGCAAGTACAACGAGCTGGACGTTTCGGATTTGCCCACCCTGCGGTGCCCAGCGCAGGGGGGACTTATCTTCGACGAACGAGAACGCCGCGCAAGCGGCGTTTTTCGTTTGCGCCCGGCAGGGCGCAGCTGCTTGGAGGTGAAAGTCCTTTCGTGTGCTGTCCATAGCGGGCTAGATGCATGCTGGCGCAGCGAGAAACACACTGTAGCTACCGTGCACGCTACGCTCAGGCCGCGCGGCGGGATTGCGCGACCACGCGGATCTCAGCGATTCCGACCAGCCGATGCGGACCCGCATGTCCCGTTATGTGGGAGGCGGTCTTGGAGGCAGTTTCTCCGACGCTACTCTCCCCATTTCGTTGCGGCGCCGCTACGGCGCCCAGGCGACAACCAGCCGCTGATGGGGCTAGCATCTGCCATCGCTGCGGCTTCCGGAGTCTTTCATGCGCCTGTTCACGCGCTTGGTGAGTTTGCTGCTGGTGCTCGTGCTGCTGCTGGCCGGCATCGCCTTTGTCTTGCCTGATCGCGTCCATGTCGAGCGTTCGATCACGATCGCGCGGCCCAAGTCGCAAATCCACCTGTTGCTGACCAGTTTGCGCCGCTTCAACGAATGGTCGCCGTGGTTCGCGCGCGATCCTGCGGCAAACTATACGTTTACTGGTCCCGACAGCGGCGTCGGTGCGACGCTGGCCTGGGTCAGCCGGCGAAATGATGTCGGCAGCGGCAGTCAGGCCATTGTCGCGGTCGTGCCCGACGAATCGGTCACACTGGATCTCGATTTCGGCGTTCGCGGCAAATCCGTCGCCCGTTTCGATCTGCGCACCGAAAGCGGTGAGACCCGCGTGACCTGGAATCTCGACAGCGACTTGCCGCTGCATCTCGATCAGCGCTTCGGTTGGAATGCGGTCGGCCGTTACATGGGGCTGTTCATGGATCGCCTCGTCGGTGCCGATTTCGAGCGTGGCCTGTCCAACCTCAAGCAGATCGTCGACGGATTTCCCAACGTGGACATTGCTGGCATCACGCCGCAGCTCGTCGAACTGCCGGCCCGCAAGCTCATCTACACTGACATCGGCGACGAGATCGACGGTGCCGCCACACAGCGCAGCTGGGAAACCGGGCTTGCACTGCTGACGCAGTTTGCAGCGCAGCATGGCCTGACCATCCGCGGCCGTCCGCTGACGGTGACGCGGATGCGCGACACGGACGGCGGGCTCATGGAACTGGCGCTGCCCGCGCACTACGACGTGATGCCCGACGATACCGATGTGCGTGGTCATGAGCTCGCTGCGACACGTGCGGCGATGCTCGAGCACAGCGGCAGTGCCGCCGAGCGGCGCAAGCGCGTCGAGCAGCTACGCGCTTGGATGCAGATCAAGGGGCTGAGTGCCGGTGATCTGCTGATCGAGGAATACGCGGACGGCGCTGATGTACTGCAAGGCGGAGTGCGCATAGCGATTCCGCTGCAAGCGGAGTCCGCACCCTGAGCATGCGCGAACTCAGACGAGGATGTGACTGCAGCCACGTACGCCGCTGAGCGGGACGCTAAGATGGCCGCTTCCTGTCGGAGATCATCATGCCTTCACGCGCCGGTCTGTTGCTTGCGTTGTCGATGATCACGGCGGGTGCGCAAGCGCAGGGCGCGCTCGATCTGTACATCGACGGATTGAACCCGGCGTTCCAGGATTGGAGCTGGGCCGCAGCCGCCGACTATTCGCTCGCCAATGCGACGCCGGTCCAGGGCGGTGGCAGTTCAATCCGCTTCCTGCCGCGCAACTGGAGCGGTCTGCAGTTCGCCGATCCGGCCAACAGCTACGACGCCGCTAACTACGCATCGCTGACGTTCTGGATCCACGGCGGCAGCAGCGGCGGGCAGAGCCTGCGTCTGAGCCTGCGCAACGGCACGGCGGTGCTCGCGGAAGTGGACGTCGCCGCGTATGCGGCCGGCGGCATCATCGCGGCGACCTGGCATCAGGTCACGCTGCCGTTCACCGCAGCCACGGGACTCACATCCGGCAGCTTCAACCGCGTGCAGGTTATGGACTTCACCGGCGCCACGCAGGCGCAGGTCTATCTGGACACGATGCGCTTCACGCCGCGAACGGCGCCGCCGCCGTCCGGCGCGCAGAGCGTCAGCGTCGATCTGTCGCAGGACCGACGCGCGGTGAGTCCGCTGATCTTCGGCGTGAGCTACGGCGACACTGCGACGCTGGCCAGCGTGCGCTATCCGCTGCGCCGCTGGGGCGGCAATTCGACCACGCGCTACAACTGGCAGGCCGACGTGCACAGCGCGGCCGGCGACTGGTACTGGCAGAACATCCCGGACAGTCCCGGCGGCAGCGGCAACCCGCCGGCCGGCAACTCGGCTGATGCCTTCATCGACCTCACGCGCACGCACGGTGGTGAAGCGCTGCTGTCGATACCGAGCATCGGCGTGGCACCGCTGGACGACCGCAGCAACAAACGCTGGGGCTATTCGCAGGCGAAGTACGGGCCGCAGCTGCGCGACGAATGCGACGAGCCCGGCTCGGCCGGCTGGTGCACGGCCGATGCGGGCAACGGCGAGTGCGATCCGGCGCAGAACACGCGGCTGGATCCGCAGGGCAACCGCTATTGCCAGTACTACGCCACGGTCGACGGACAGCCGCGCCATCGCATCGTCAACAATGCGCGCAGCGATACCTCGTTCGACGTGACGCCGGCATTCTGGGCAACCTGGATCGCGCATCTGCAAACGCGCTACGGCACGGCGGCGTCCGGGGGCGTGCGCCTGTACGCGCTCGACAACGAACCGATGCTGTGGAACTCCACGCATCGTGACGTGCATCCGCAGCCGCCGACGTTCGACGAGGTGTGGACGCGCGGCCGCGACCTGGCGATCCGCATCAAACAGCAGGAAAACGGCGCGCGGATTTTCGGGCCGGTCACCTGGGGTTATCCGGACCTGTTCACCTCGGCTGCCGATGCGCAGGACTGCAACTGCCTGTCCGGACCCGACCGCGCTGCTCACGGCGGCAAGCCGTTCGTGCAGTGGTATCTGGAACAGGTCTGCGCCTACCAGGCCAGCAGCGGCGTGCGCCTTGTCGACTATCTCGACCTGCACTACTACCCGCAGGGCGACGGCATCGTCGACTTCAACAGCGCGAACCTCGGCTACTCGGAGAGTCCGGCTGTCGCCGCCAAGCGATTGCGTTCGCTGCGTGAGCTCTACGACGCGAACTATGTGTCGGAGTCCTGGATCGCCGACCTCGGCGACAGCGACGGCAATCACTACAGCAGGCCGGGCCTGATTCCGCGCGTGAAAGCGTGGATTGCGCAGGCCTGTCCCGGCACCAAGCTGTCGATCAGCGAATACAACTGGGGTCCTGATCAGGGTGCAACCGGTGCGCTGGCGCAAGCCGAAGCGCTCGCGATCTTCGCGCGCGAAGGCGTTGACGCGGCTATGCGCTGGGTCGCGCCGGCGGCGGGCAGCTATGCGGAAGACGCGTTCAAGCTGTACCTGAACTACGACGGCAGCTTCAGCCGCGTCGAGGGCGACTACGTGCGCACGACCGCGAGCGATGCCGACGCGCTGTCCGCGTACGCGATCCATCGCAGCGGCCAGCGGCTTTACCTGCTGCTGTTCAACCGATCGACGTCGCCACAGAACGTCAGCGTCAACGTATCCGCGCCGATGAGCGGTAGCTGGAATGCCTGGCGCTTCGATGGCTCGCATCATCTTGCCGCGGCCGGCAGCGGCAGCATCAGCGGAAATACGCTGAGTCTCACCGCGATTCCGGCACGTTCGGCGACCCTGGTCGTGCTGCCTGATCCGGCCGGCGGCGACCGCCTCTTCGCCGATGCGTTCGAGCTGCTGCCGTAGCTGGTCGAGGCAAGCCCGCGGCCCAGGCACCGATCGCGCAGGCGATCCGTTTGGCCCGTCAGCGGCGCAATCTGACCATCACTGTCACTTTTGCCGGCTATCAGGGCTGCGCGCGGCGGACTGCGAAGCCGTTGGCATGACGCTTGCGACACTCGTCGCAAAATGCGCTACATTCGGAGCCATCCGCGCGACGCGGCCATGGGGGATCGCACGGCGAAAGCCGCATGGCTGCGCAGAGGAGTGGCATCGAGGGAGCGCGGATTCCCGGTAAAACTCTGTTGCGACGAGAAACCATGGCTGCTCGAATCGATCTGCGTTCCTTGAGTCACGCCCGCGGCAATGCCGTTCCCAAGATCCTCGCTGCAGTTGTCGTACTGGCAGCGCTCGGTGCTGGCGGCTGGTACTTCTTCCTGCGCACGCCGGGTGTCGTAATCCCCGAGGTCGCGCCGCCGCCCGCTGAAGCCGGCCAGGTGACACCCGGTGCCGGTCCCGTCATAGTGACGCCGGATCCGGCGACTCTCGACAAGCTCAACACCCTCACCGTCGACCAGCTATTCAAGGAAGCGCGTACCGCGCTCAACGAGCAGCGTCTGGTCTCGCCGCCGGGTAACAGTGCGCTGGAGTTCTACCTCAAGATCCTCGAGAAGGAACCGACGAACAGCGGCGCCCAGGATGCACTGCGCGAACTGTTCACCTTCGCCGCGAGCGCGGCTGAGCAGGACATCAACGCGCGCAACATCGACAATGCCAACCGCGTCATCGAACTGCTGACCAAGGCTGATCCGAACAACTACACATTGACGATCCTGCGTTCCAAGCTTGATGCGCAGCGCAAGATTGTCGAGCGCGAGACCGCGCAGGCGGCCGCAGCAGAGGAAGCCGCGCGTCGCCGCGCCGCCGAACCGGCCGCGACCGCCGCGGCTCCGGCTACCGGCGCAGGCTCGACCACCACGCCCGACAGCGCCGGCACCGCGCCGCCCACGGCCAGCGGCGCCGGATCGCGTCCGGCGGCACCGGCGGTGCCCGAAGCCGTACCCGCGCCTGCTGCCGCTGCACCCGTCGCTGCTGCGCCTGCCGGCGAGTCGCGCGATGCCGTGCTGGTCAAGTCCGTACCACCGCAGTATCCGAACGCGGCCCTGCGCCGTCGCCAGGAAGGTTGGGTGCAGGTCGAGTTCACCGTGACGAGCAGCGGCGGTGTCGC
>JAAFHE010000127.1:0-7957 GCA_013298265.1 Lysobacterales bacterium
GCGCATCAATCCGTCCTGCCGCGACTGGCTGCTGTTCTCGCACTGCTCGGCCGAAGCCGGCCACGCACGCGTGCTCGAGGCGCTGGAAGCGCGCCCGCTGCTCGACCTGGGCCTGCGCCTCGGCGGCGGCGGCGGCGCGGCGGTCGCCGTGCCGTTGCTGCGCCTGGCCTGTGCGCTGCATGCGGGCATGGCCACGTTCGCCGAGGCGCAGGTGTCGGGCAAATCCTGATGCAGCTAATGCGCCACGGCACGACCGGACAGCCCAGTTACCGCGGCCAGATCGACGATCCGCTCAGCGCGCTCGGCTGGCAGCAGTCGCGCGCCGCGACCGCCGACGGCGACTGGGATCTTGTGGTTTCTTCCACCTTGCGCCGTTGTTCCGGTTTCGCACAGGCCCTCTGCGATGAGCGCGGGATTCCGCTGCGGCTCGATGCGCGCCTCGTCGAATACCATTTCGGCGACTGGCAGGGCCGCACGATCGCCGATCTCGAACGCAACGCGGCGGCCCACCTCGCCGCCTATCGCGCCGATCCGCAGCGGCAACCACCACCACGCAGCGAAGATTTCGACGCCTTCGGCCAGCGCATCGCTGCCGCACTCGATGCGGTCGCCGCGCAGCGCGCCGGACGCGTGCTCGTCATCACACATGGCGCGGTGATTCGCTGGGTGCAATGCCGGCTCGCCGGCCTACCGTTCGGCACGCTGGTCGAAACCGGGATAGCGAACGCCTCGGTGCATGCTATCGCGTGGCCGGCAGCGCATACCCCCGCGGCGGACTCACGCCGGGACGCTTGAACCCCGTTGCGGAAAGACTGCGCTATTCGCGCGTCGCAGGCAGCGCCTTGGCGCACTGCGGATCGCCCTGCCGGGCAACGGCAACCATGCGGTAATCGCTTCGGCCCGCCACGCGAAAGAACCACGACGCGTCGTCACCGTCGCGCAGCTCGACCTGCACCGCATCGCCAGCGGCGCACGCCATCGTGTCGCCGAACTCGAATGACGCGTCCTTGCGCGCGACCCGTATTTGCCCGTGCGCGTGCTCGAGAGCGGTAGCAGACGCCTCCTGCGACCAGAGCCGCGACACCGGCCAGCTCGACACGATCCATTCGTCGACGAAGTCGCGTGGCGAATCGGCGACCGGCGCGACCCGCCGCGGCGTCGTACCCGAGACGTCATAGCGCCGGATGAACTCGCGATTGTGAGCGCCCAGATCGATGCTCGCACCGCGAAAGCGCAGCTCGGCATGGCCGGCATCCACGTCCAGACGCCCCATGTCATCGCCCCCCCACCATAGACTGTCGCTGCCGCTCAGCACCCGGAGCGGCCGGTCCGCGTCGGCGCCCGGACGCAGCACCGTGTAGTCGAGGGTCGACCAGCTCGAACTGCACCAGGGCCGGATATGCGAGACCACCGCGAACCAGCGCCCGTCGGCATTGCGCGGCGAAACGGCGTGCTGGAATGCGTCCCACGCGCCGTCGATGCGGGTGTACGGCTCGCTGGTCCACTGCAGAACGCGGCGCCAGCCACCGTCGTGTCGCGCGTACACCAGCCACAGTGAATCGGAACCGCAGGGAATGGGGATCTGCACTACCACGCTGAGCAACGCGCCATCGTGCTCCCGGCGCGAGCCAAACCGCAGTGCCGGTGCCGCCGACTCCTCGGCCACGCCGGTCGTTGCCGGTGCAGCCGGCGCCGCCGCCGCAAGCGCGAGGTCGAGCAATGGCGCTTCCGGCAGGGACTCGGCGCCGAAACAGGCCACCTGCGCGTCGACCAGTGCCACCAGCTCGCGCTTCAGCGTGGTGATGGCTGTGGTCGTTGCCGGTGCCAGGTCAACGTCAAGCGTGGTGTTCGCAAGCACGGCCCGCCGCAGCGCAGCGTATGGTCCGGCGATGGCCGTCGCGGCCCGCCGCGCCGCCGATTCCGCGCAACCCGGAGTAACGGCATCCGCTGCACAGGGCAATACGACTGCGCTGGCGAAGAGGATGCAAATGATGCGCAGCAGAATGGCGTTCATGACCTTGCACGATAGCGGAAACGAAGGCGCCGGTCGCCGCTCGCTCGGCAAGCGGCCAGAGATGAATGCAGCACGCCAAACCGGCATGCGACCGGCTGCACGTTCAAACCCGGCATCGGCGCTGTCGAGGTGCGCCGCGAGATCGCTGCTGGGCCACCCTGTCGCCGAGCAGGATCTCGCCTGTGGACCAGAGACTGCACACCGGCGCCGCAGGCGCTGATCGGCTGGACTGCGAGATGGCAGGGCCGCGACATCGCGCGGCGCCGCAGTACCGGCACAAGCTGCCGGTCCGCCGCACCGCGCGGTGTCCCGATGGTTCTGCGCCTGTCGGGCTCATGCCTTGCTGCGCAAGGCACTCGCCAGCATTGAAAACGCGTCGGCGAGTACTCGTGCCGTTTCTGGTGGTGGCAACGGCACCTTGAGTGTGCTCGCGCCAGTTGCCGGATCGCGCTCGATCCAGGAGTGCGCCGGAGCGGCAGGATCGTTGGCCGCCGCCAGAGCGGAAACCAACTGAGCGCCTACCTGCGCCAAGGCTCGCCAGGGATCGGCATCAGTTGACTGCTGTGCGTTCTGCGCTGCGTGATCAGCGCTGGTTCCTGTCCCCACCTCATGTTCGCGCGTGGGTGCAGGCTCTGCCGGGCCACCCGCAAACGGCACCTCCTCGGCCGCGGTCATGACCTCGCTCTCGCCCATATGGCCGGTCACCTGCTCAACGTCTTTCATGAAGCGGTTGAGACGTGAGCCGCCTAACGAAATCTCTCCCGATCCGCCGTCGAGTATCCCCGCGGAGAGTGAGCGCTTGAAGGCCAGCACCGAGAGCATGCCTTCCTCGATCGTCCCCTTGGCGACGAAATTGACGATCTGCACCGGCCGTTTCTGCCCCATGCGATGAATCCGGGCGATTCGCTGTTCGAGCACGGCCGGATTCCACGGCAGATCCATGTTCACCAGGACCGATGCGTGCTGCAGGTTAAGGCCGGTGGAGCCCGCATCCGTGGACAGGAATACCCGGCAGTCCGGATCGTCCCTGAAGCGTTCGACCAGCGCCGGTCGCTTCTCCGAGGCCACGCCGCCGTGAAAGCTCACGTAGCCGATGCCGCGCGCTTCGAGCCGGCGAATCACGATGTCGTGGGTGCGCGTCCACTGGCTGAACACCACCGCCTTTGTGTCTGGCTGTTCAAAAAGGTTGTCGAACAGCGCCGCCAGTTCATCGGCCTTGACGCCGTGATCGCTCGTCTGGTCGAGCAGATAGCTGCTGTTGCACGACATGCGCATGTTCTGCAGGGCACAGGTCAGCCTTCGCTGGTCCTTGTCGGAAAGGAATTTCGTCTTTCGCCAGCGCTGGACGATCCGGGTCACGATCTCCGCGTTTTCCTGGTGGTAGGTCATCTGCAATTCGGTCATCGGCACCAGCAGGTTCTGGTCGGTGCGCTCGGGCAACTGCATCAGGACTTCGGATTTCCGGCGCCGGATCATGATGGGCGCCAGCGTCTGGCCAATCTTTTCGAGTCCGGTGTAGCCGGTAACGCGCCCGCTCTCGTCTTTCACCTGATGTTCGTGCAGCAGCTTCCAGGTAGGTCCCAGGCGATGCTGATCGACGAACTGGACGATCGAGATGAGTTCCTCCAGCTTGTTTTCCAGCGGCGTACCGGTGAGCACCAGCGCATAGGGACTGTCGATGCGTTTCAGGGCACGGGCGGCTACCGTGTTCCAGTTCTTCACCCGTTGCGCCTCGTCGACAATCACCAGCTCCGGTGACCAGGCCGCGATCAGATCGAGGTCCGGCTGGAGCTTTTCGTAGTTGGTGATCTTGCAGAAATCGTCGAGCAGATAGTCCTTCTGCCGTTGTGTCCGCCCGCCGGCGATGACACGTGACTCCCGTCCGGAAAAACGTACGATTTCACTTTGCCACTGGTACGTGAGCGACGTCGGACAGATGACCAGCACTTTCGCTACGCCGAAATGCCGCGACAGGATTTCGGCAGCAGCAATGGCCTGGATGGTTTTTCCGAGACCCATTTCGTCGCCGATCAGCGCCCTGCCCGCCCGAACCGCGAACAGTGCACCTTCGGCCTGATACGGATATAGCGGCACGTTGAGCAGCTTCTTGAGGCACGCAGCCTCGCCGGTGTGCCCGATGATGTCGTCCAGCACCGCCGCCCGCCGATCGGCGTCGCGCCGGCCAGCGACGAAATCGAGGGCATCGTCATCGGCGCGCAACTCGTGGCCGCTCTTGGCCACGGTGACAACGAAACGCTCCAGTTCGCCGAACTTTTCCGCCGGAAGCATCCAGCCCCGCGTGTCGTCGAATAGCTGTCGGGCTGCTTTGAGTACGGAGGAGGGACAATCCGTGCCGGCGCGGAAATGAATCGCGCGCCCGCCGGCGTTGCGCAGGTTCAGCTCAGAGAACGAGGGCTGGTAGCCGCGCGCTAGAGCCAGCTTGGCGCCACGTTTCTTTTCCAGTTGCGCGAGAACAAATTCGATGTGCTTGCAGGTGCCCAGTTCGTTCGTGGCGTAGTCGGGACAGGTGCAATGATTGTCACTCGGCCGGTTGCCGCGTATCGCCACGCGATAGCTGCTCTTCGACTGCGGGTTACCGACGCGGAACTCGGAAAACACGGGCTTATCGCCAATATTCTCCAGCTCGAACGTCTGCTCGCGGCCAAACTGGCGGCGCAGAATGCGCTGCCATTCAACCACGGAAATTTCCGCAGGCGCATGCGTTCGGGATAGCTTCCGCTCCTTTTGCGGCTTGCTCGCCCTGGCGCTGCGTGGCTTCGTGGATTTGCTTTTCATGGATGCGAGCCCGATTCAACAGCGTGCCGGTGGGGGCGTCCGGATGACCAGCGGCGGGGCAGTCACGCCGTCTCGCCGTGTCAACCGCACGCCGCAACGAATCTACAGACTGTTGCCGGCACGACAGCAACAGCTTTCGAGGTTGATACAAATGATCAATATACCTTCTGAGCATTCACGCCGGCCCGATCATTTCCGGGTGTCTGGAGTCTGCGATTCTCGATCCATAGTCCCAATGCTCATGCGGGACAGGCAACCTGTTCAGCTCGCGCCGCCGGGCGTCCCATGCCGGCAGGAACGCGCGCACGAGCGCCTTGAAACGTTCGTCGCGGATCGGCTCCAGCAAATTGCGCCCCGATGTACTCCAGGCATCCTGGCAGCTGATCCCTGTCGCGAGAGACGCGCGAGCTGCCTTCAGGTACCACGCACTAGTCGCAAACGTCATGCGCGAAGAAGGATCCGCTGCAAACTTCCTTCGACGCCGGCGCCCAGGGCTATTCTTGCCTTTGGGACTGTCCTATGCCTTTACCAGCTTCGCGGCGCTGGGATCGTAGACGTAGCCGGTGATGCTGCCATCCCTGATGCGCGCAACGGCCTCGTCGATGACGAACAGCGGAACGAGAAACCATTCCTCAGGCTGCACCGGGTGACCGAAACGGTCGTTGATGGTGATATTCAATCGCGCGGGCGCAAACAGCCGGTGGAATAGTTTCTCCATCCGGATTCGGTTGATGCCCGCGAGCTTGTAGGTCGCCGCCACTTCGACTTTCGCCAGCAGGTAAGTGGAGTCGTGTTCGGCGTTCGCTATGCGCGTCTCCACCTTGCCGCCGGTCACGCCCATCTTGTGGATGATGTCGCGGTGCTGCGCGACATAGGGATGGTCGGAGAGGGAGCGCAAGACGTAGATCGTGCCGCTTTCAACATCGTCGGCCTCAAACTCGCCGCCGAAGGAGAGTTGCCCGCTCTCGGGCGAAGCCAGCCGCCGCGCGGCAGGGTCGTTGTAGAAAGCACGCTGGAGCGAGCGCAGCAGCAGATTGCTTTCGGTGCCGTTGGAAAAGATGAGGCGCAGGCGGCGGTCCACTTCCCCGGCGGTGGTTTTCAGCGGCTCGCCGACTTCGGCGACGTACAGCGTGATGCCATCGAGAACGAAAAAGTCCCCGGCCTCGATCGCGCGGCGGCCCGCCTCTATCGGCTGGGACTGGCGCAAGCCGGTCGTGACTTCCGTCGTCACACGCGCGAACAGTGGCTTGAACGAGTCGAAGTCCTCGCATGGCTTGCGATCCGCGATCTCCTCGATGGCGCGCTTGTCGGCGCTGGTACGGACATGGCGCAGGACCGTGATGTCGTCCGCCTCGGCGACGCCCGCCAGTTCGGCAGCCAGGGAGTCGATGTCGATGGTTTCCTCCGCTCGACCGGCAGCGGCTGACGCAACGGCAAGCAAGCCCTGATGGTCCAGCGGCTCCAGCAGGACGCGGCAGTCCGGGAGCGCGCGCAAGCGGTCCAGGCGCACGGCGTAAAGACGCTCAAATATGTCGCGGTCTTCACCGTGCAGCGGTGCGCGGCCGTGCTTCTCCGCAAAGCGTTGGATTTCCTCGAAGCCGGCAATCACGCGCTCCTCGCTGGCCGGGCGTCCACCCTTGTTCTCGGGTGGTGCGAACTCGGCAAGCTCCGCGGCAAGCGCGTCGAGATCGGAGTCACTCATAGCGTCCCTCCGCCTTGAAACGCATGAAGGCGGCCGCGCCTTCGGCCATGCGTCGCTCCCACGCATCCTGGGAATCGAGCGACGGAATACGGCCGCGTTCCCTCTTGAACTGGACGGCACGAACGGCCATCGCTTTCGCCTCGTCGGGCGTCAGGCTGGTGCGCTTGGCCGAGATGGCCGCCGCGACCTGCTTCAAGCTGTCCTCGCTCATGGCCTTGGCGAGAATGGCGTAGGCCTCCCCGAAAGGGTTGATGCGGTCGATCAGGTCGATGTCCAGTTCGCGCACGTCCATCGCGAAGCGGCGCACGCCGTCGATCAGGGCGGTGTTGGGCGAACCGTCGCCCTCGCCCTGGCCTTCGGTAACGAGCCGCTTGGCCTGTTGCGTGAGGTTGAGCGCAGCAACGGCGTGCTGGCGCACGGCCTCCTGATCTTCGGCGTCGAGCTCGGGATACTTGTCCTTGATGATCTTGCCCATCCGAACCTGCGTCAGCTCCTCAGGCACCAGCTCTTCGTCGAACAGGCCGCGCTCGATGGTGGGCTTGTCCTGCACGAAAGCCGCGATGACTTCGTTCAGGTCTTGCTGACAGATTCGCGCCGCCTCCTTGCTCCTGGGCTCGGCGAGGCCTCTGATCTCGATTTCGTATGACCCTCTGTGCTCGTTGACACCGACATTGCAGCGGCTGGAGTCGTAGCCGCCTTCGCCGTAGTCGAAGCCCGGCGACGGCCCGTTGTCGGGGTGCTTGGGCTTGAATTCGAAGCGCGGCGCGAGAACCTGCTCCATCAGCAGGCTCGCCGCAATAGCCTTCAAGGTATCGTTGACGGCTTCGGTGACCGCTTCCTCGGCCGCATCCGGCTCGGCGATCAGGTTGGTGAACCTCGCACGGATCTTGCCCGGCGCGTCGCGGGTGGCACGACCGATGATCTGCACGATCTCGGTCAGGCTGGCGCGGTAGCCCACGGTCAGCGCATGTTGACACCAGATCCAGTCGAAGCCTTCCTTCGCCATTCCCAGCGCGATGATGATGTCCACATGCGCCCGGTTGTTCTTCTGCGCCGGGTCCTTGAGCGCGGCGGACACGCGGTCGCGCCTGGCGGCATCGTCATCGACGAGATCGGCGATCCGCAGCACGCGGCCATCGGCGCGCCTGACGAGCTGAAAACCAGTCGCCGGGTCGATGCCTTGCCACTCCCCCAGCGCCTCGATGATGTGCTCCACCTCGCGCATCTTGTCCTTCGTGCTTTCACGCGAATTGACGTTGGGGATGTGGACGATGGTCTTCTCGGTGGGATCGAGGACATTGAGGATGTCATCGACGTAAGGGCCGCTGTAGAAGAAGTAGCCGATGTCGAGTTGCTTGAGGTACTCGTAACCGTTGAGCTGTTCGTAGTAGGTGTAGGTGACGGTATCGAACTTCGACTCGTCCGACGGTGCAAGCACAGCCTCG
>JAAFHE010000127.1:7967-8433 GCA_013298265.1 Lysobacterales bacterium
GTCTTGCCACGCGCAAAGAACTGCCCAAGGTGCTGGCCGAGCCTGTTGTCCGGGCTCGCTGAGACGTGGTGGAACTCGTCGACCGCGATCAGACGGTCGTCGAACGCCTCCACGCCATAGGTATCAACCGCGAAGCGGAACGTCGCATGCGTGCAGACCAGCACCTTGGCGTCACTGTCGAGGAACGCGCCCAGCGACTTCACCTTGCCGCCGTTGTCGTTGCCCGGGGCGTTGCATAGGTTCCACCGGGGTTCGACCTGCCAGTCGCAGCAGAAACCGGACTTCGACAGCGGCTCGTCGTCGAAGCTGGCTCCGATGGATTTTTCCGGCACCACGATGATGGCCTGCTTCAAGCCCTGGTTGTGCAATTTGTCGAGCGCTACGAACATCAGCGCGCGGCTCTTGCCCGACGCAGGCGGCGACTTGATCAGCAAGTACTGCTCGCCGCGCTTTTCAAAGGCGCGCT
>JAAFHE010000128.1 GCA_013298265.1 Lysobacterales bacterium
CCGCAGCAGCGGTTGCGGTCGCGCTCTTGCGGCTCCTCGTGCCCGGCGCGGCAACAACGGGTGCTGCTTCTTTGCGCGCGCGCGCGACGGATTCGGTACTGGCCGCAGGCCTGCGCGGCTTGGACGACGCCGTCTTTGGCGGCGCTCCGGCGGCGGCTATCGCCGCCATCTTGCGTACCGCGGATGCCTTCGGTGCGGCACCGCCGACGGCAGGTTCTTCGGTGGAACGCTTGCCGCGTACGGCAGCAGTGTCCGGCATCCAGCCGGGCCGCGCGCCCTTCTTGTCGGGGCCGCGCGAAGTTGATGGTGTCCGTGATTTCTTCATGTGTTCTCTCGTTGAATGGAATCAGCCTCGCCCACCTGCGCAGCGAATGCAAGCAAAGCGTTGACAAGGTCGTCGACGCTCCATATAGTTCGCGGCCTTCGCGGCGCCTACAGGTGCATGAGCGAAGCACCTGCCCAGGTGGCGGAATTGGTAGACGCACTAGTTTCAGGTACTAGCGGGGCGACCCGTGGAGGTTCGAGTCCTCTCTTGGGCACCAGATGAAACACAGAAGGCCCGCCTAGCGCGGGCCTTCTGTCGTTTGCGCGCTGCATCGCGGTACCTCGCTTCGTCCCCGCAGAAGGAATCGTCATGGCCAGCAGTTGTCCGCATTGCAAAGAACGCAGCCTGCATCCGTCACGCATCGAGGCAGACCTGCCGGCGCTGTCCTGCGACGGTTGCGGCGGCAGCCTGCTCTCGCTCGTCGCCTATCGCCACTGGCGCGAGAACCAGCCCGAACCCGCGAACGGCAACGGAGACGACGGTAGCCTCGACGAAATAAAGGACACGTCCATTGCGCTGTGCTGTCCCAAGTGCCAGCACTTCATGACCAAGTTCCGCGTCAGCGCCGATGCCCGCAACCAGATCGACCTGTGCGTGCATTGCGACGAAGCCTGGCTCGACCGCGGCGAATGGCAGTTGCTCGACCGCCTCGCGCTTGCCGGCAAACTGACCCTTGTGTTCACCCAGCCGTGGCAGAATCGCGTGCGCTCCACCGAGGCCGAACGCCGCGCCGAGCAGCGATGGAACGAGCGTCTCGGGGACGATTACGTGCGCGCGCAGGAGATCCGCGAATGGCTGCGCAGCACGCCGCAGGCACGCGAGATTCTCGCCTACGTCAACCAGGTACGCGACGATATCCCGCTATAGCGCTTGCAACGCCCTGGTAGAGCCGGCAGGGAAGCAGTACAGGTTAGACACGCGAGCGCCGCGACGACCGGGCCAACGCGTGTTCCACGATCCCGACCGCATCGCAAGGACGTTGCCGCGCCGGCTCAAACCGGCCCGGGCGGTCCCTTGAGTTCGATCGAGTTGCCTTCGATATCGCTCAGGTACAGCGACGGGCCTGCGCCCTCGGCACCGTAGCGCGAGCCGTAGTCCCCGGGCTCGACACCGTGCGCCAGCAGATGCGCGCGAATCGCGCCGAGATCGAACGGATCGATGCGCAGGCAGAAGTGGTCGAGGTTGCGGGCCTCGTCGCCGGGTGCCGCACCGCCGACGCGTCCGAGCTTGCCCTCGACCGTGATGATGTCGATCAGCGACGCACCCGCACGCAACTGCACGAGGCCGATGGCGTCCTGCCGCTTCTCGACACTGCAGCCCAGCACCTCGCAGTAGAAGCGCACGAGCGCATCCTGGTCGCGTGCGCGCAACACGAGATGATCGATTTCTCGAATGCGAAAAGGCGTCATGGCAATCTCTGGATCGCGGTTGGGTCGACTGCGACAGCGGCTGCGCAGCCGGCGAATCGACAGTTGCGCGGCTTCGTCGATGACACCGCGGAACTATCTCTGCGACAGCACGCGGTATCACGTTACAGGCACCGATGCCGACGAACGAGCGGCATCGGCATGCGTGCGGTGCGGGCGCGCAGATGCATGAAAGCACCACGCGCGCCCGGCCGCGTTGTCAGGCGAATGGATCGCGCAGAATGATCGTGTCGTCACGATCGGCACCGGTAGCAACCAGAGCGAGCGGACATTCTGCCAATTCCTCAACAGCACGCAGGTAGGCACGCGCGGCGGGGGGCAGCTTGGAGAATTCGCGCACGCCCGAAGTCGGCTCCTGCCAACCTGGGAATTCCAGATACACCGGCTTGCACTCGTCCCAGCCGGCCGCGTCGAGCGGCGCTAGCGTGCGCTGCTTGCCGCGGTATTCGTACGCAATGCAGACCTTGATCGTGGGGAGGCCGTCGAGCACATCAAGCTTGGTGATGGCCAGGCCCGAGATACCATTGATCTGCACCGCGCGCTTGAGCGCGACGAGATCAATCCAGCCGCAGCGGCGCGGCCGTCCCGTGGTCGCCCCGAACTCGTTGCCGCGCTTGCGCAGCAGCTCGCCCATGTCGTCATCGAGCTCGGTCGGGAACGGACCACCGCCGACGCGCGTCGCGTAGGCCTTCGCGATTCCGAGCACGTAGTCGATGTCGCGCGCGCCGACGCCGCAGCCCGCATACGCACCGCCGACCGTGGTGTTGGACGAGGTCACGTACGGATAGGTGCCGTGGTCGATGTCGAGCAGCGAACCCTGTGCGCCTTCGAACAGGATCTTCTTGCCGGCTTTGCGCAGGTCGTAGAGGATGGTCGAGACATCATCGACCAGCGGCTTGACGTAGTCACCAAAGGTCAGCGCCTCGTCGAGCACTTTCTGGTAGTCGACGGTGTCGGCCTTGAGCCAGTTCTCGAGCACGAAGTTGTGGTACTCGACCGCGTCGCGCAGCTTGTCGGCGAGCTGGTCCGGATAGAACAGGTCGGCGACGCGGATGCCGCGGCGAGCCACTTTGTCCTCGTAAGCCGGGCCGATGCCGCGCCCCGTGGTGCCGATGGCCTTTGCGCCGGAGGCCTTCTCGCGCGCCTGATCCACGGCGATGTGGTACGGCATGATCAGCGGTGTCGCCGGCGAAATCCTGAGGCGTGAACGCACGTCGACCCCATTAGCCTCGAGTTCGCCGATCTCGGTCTGCAGCGCAGCAGGCGACAGCTCCACGCCGTTGCCGATCAGGCACAGCGCATCCTCACGCAGGATGCCCGACGGAATCAGGTGCAGCACGGTCTTCTTGCCCGCAATGACCAGGGTATGACCGGCGTTATGGCCGCCCTGGAAGCGCACGACGGCGCCAACGTCTTCGGTCAACAGGTCGACGATCTTGCCTTTGCCTTCATCGCCCCACTGGGCTCCGAGGATGACGACTGATTTGCCCATGGCTGTACGTTCCTCAAACTGGAAACATGAAGACGCCCGCGTTCACTACGAACGCAGGCGCCAGAAATCCGCGGCGCCGATGGCCGCCGAGCGATCCGCCCGCGGATCGCCGCTGAAAACTAGAACACGCGCCGCACCAGCTGCAGGGCGAGCAGGCCGACCACGACCATGACCGCACCGGCGATGCGCAGATCGCGCTCGCTCAGGCTTCTCAGCAGGTCGGCCATGCGCTTCCACACAGCCGGCAACGCGAACAGAAACACTCCCTCGACGACCAGCACCAGGCACAACGCCGTGTTGAGGTCCTTCACCGACTACTTGCTGTCGCCAAAATAGCGGAACAGCTCGGACTTCGGGTCCAGCAGCAGTACGCCATTGCCGTTACGGAACGACTCGCGGTAAGTCTCCAGACTGCGCGTGAAGGCATAGAACTCCGCGTCCTTGCCGTAGGCCTGGGCATAGATTTCCGCTGCCTTGGCGTCGCCTTCGCCGCGCACGGACTGGGCCGCCTTGTTCGCCTCGGCCAGCAGTACCTGACGCTGGCGGTCGGCGTCGGCCTGGATCGTCTCGCCGGCTTCCTTGCCGCGCGCGCGCAGGTCGTTGGCAACCTGGGATCGCTCGGCGCGCATGCGATCGTAGACCGACCCAAGCACCGTGCCTTCTTCCGGGAAGTTGATGCCCTTGATGCGCACATCGACGATCTCGATGCCGAGCGAGCTGCGCGTCGCCTGATTGGCCTTGTCGCGCACATGCGAGGTGATGTCGACGCGGCCGTCGGCGATCAGCTCATGCAGCGGTCGCGCGTTGAATTCGAAGCGCAGCGCGTCCTTGACGATCGGTGTCAGGCGCAGGGTTGCCTGGTCCTCGGCACCACCGGAGGCGCCGTAGAAGAGGGTCACGTCGTCGATCTTCCACTTGACGTAGAAGTCGACCAGCACGCTCTTCTTTTCCGAGGTGAGGTAGCGTTCCGGCTTCGTGTCCAGGCCGAGGATGCGCTTGTCGAAGCGCAACACCTGCTGCACGAACGGCAGCTTCCACTGCAGGCCGGGATCGTAGCCTGCACGGACGATGCGACCGAACTGCAGCAGCAGGGCGGTCTCGCCTTCGCGCACGATGAATGTGGAATTGACACCGAGCAGCAACAGCAACGCGGCGATGAGGGCGGCGAAGGACTTCATTGCTGGGCTCCCGGCGTGGCACGGTTGGCATCGTCGGCGGAGCGCAGCAGCACGCCGGCACCCGGCGAGAAGCTGGTAGCGGCCGGCACGAGCCTGTCCATGGGCAAGTTGATCAGATTGCGCCCGTTGGTCGAATCGAGCACCTTGACGTTGTCCTTGAGCACCTGCTGCATGGTTTCGAGATACAGACGCTTGCGCGTGACATCCGGCGCGATCCTGTACTGCGTCACGAGCTGATTGAAGCGGTCGGCATCGCCTTCTGCGCGGGCGATGCGTTCGGCACGGTAGCCTTCGGCCTCTGCCTTGATGCGTGCAGCCTGGCCGCGCGCTTCGGGCACGACCTTGTTCGCGTAGGCTTGCGCCTCGTTCTCGATCTGCTGCTTGTTCTCACGCGCATTGGTCACGTCGTCGAAGGACTCCTTGACCTCATGCGGCGGCGCGACCGACTGGAAGTTCACCTCAGTCACCGCGATACCGGCATCATAGGAATCCAGCGTCGTCTGTAGCACCTTCTTGGTTTCGGCAACGAGCTCGGAGCCCTGCCCCGACAGGATCGTGTCCATCGCGCTGCCGCCGATAACCTGGCGCACGGCGCTTTCTGCCGCGTGCTTGATGGTGGGATCCTCGACATCCTTGACGTTGAACAGGTATTTCTGCGCGTCGGAGACCTGATACTGCACGTTGAAGTCGATCTGGACGATGTTCTCGTCCTTCGTGAGCATGCGCACGCTGTCAGCGAGCAGGCGCACGTCCTTGATCTTGACCTTGGTCACGGTCTCGATGGGCCGCGGCCACTTCAGGTTGAAGCCCGGGCTCATGACGCGGGTCTTCTGGCCGAAGCGCTGCACGACGCCAACGTCACGCGCATTGATAACGCTCCAGCTATCCAGCGCCACCCAGGCGAGCAGGATCGCGACGACAGCTATCACAACGCCGAGGGAACCGGTGTTGCCGCCACTGCCACCACCGAAACCACCGCCGAACAGGGCTCCGAAGCGTTCGCGCAGGCGGCGCAGCGCGTCCTCAATATCCGGACCTTTCTGATTGCCACGCCAGGGGTCGCGTTTGCCCGGCTCGTTCCATGCCATGAGTAGACCTCGTGATTATCGTGCCGTCTCCGGCGCGCCGTTGGGTATTAGCTGCAGCTTTGTAGGGAATACGGTTGTCCGGCCGGCAACCGCGGTGGACGCACGCTGGGCGTGGTCGGGACGGATTGCGGCAGGATTGTACCGGACGAAATCTACCATCGGACACGCCGGCGATCCGGCGGAACCTCCGGACATGCCGGCGTACGTCTCTGAACGTCCAATCGGCCGGGTGAAGCGTGATCGCCCAGAACCACCGGTTCTGATCACTCTGAACGCCCAGCGGGCAGGACCGGCCAATTGCCTGCGCAGCAAGCGCTTGGCGCTGTTGTGAGGGCCTGATGCTGAGTGCGAAGAGCGACACCGCCCGTTCCTGTTCAGAACGTTCTGAAGAACCCTGTCCTAGATCGGGACGGCACTGGCAGACTCAAGTGGCGCGCCGCAAACGGCCCGTGAAAGCGCCGGCCTCCCGAGCTACACGTCGCTGTGGAACGGCGCCAGCACGGCACCCAGCACCTCGCGCAGATAGCTGCCGTCGCCGCCGGACAGGCCGAACAGCGAGTTCAGCCGCTCGCGCGGTGCATCCAGAGCGAGTTCCCAGCCACCGTCTTCCGCGGCGTTCTCGTCGGCGACGACGCCGGCCTCGTAGAGGCGCGCGCGCAGACGTCCTTGCGCCGGCGAGACGTACAAAGCGACGCGGACGCTGTCGCGGCCGATCTGGTCGACGATCGCGTTACGCAGCAGATCGATTCCCGTATCCTGCGCGGCCGAGATCCATACGCGTGGCTGCTGTCCGCCATCGACGTCGTCGCGGCGCGGCTGCGCACCGTCGATCGTGTCGATCTTGTTGAAAACCTGCACCTGCGGCACATCCGCAGCACCGATCTCGGCGAGCACCGTGGCTACGTCGGCCATGCGCTGGTCGCGCTCAGGATCACCCGCGTCGATGACGTGTAGCAGCAGGTCGGCGTCGCGCGTCTCCGACAGGGTGGACTGGAACGCCGCAACCAGGTCGTGCGGCAGATCGCGAATGAAGCCGACCGTGTCGGCGAGCACGAACGGGCCGCAGGGCAGTCCGTCGATGCGGCGCAGCGTCGGGTCGAGAGTGGCGAACAATTGGTCGGCCGCATAGACGCCGGCCCCGCTGAGACGATTGAACAGCGTCGACTTGCCCGCATTCGTGTAGCCGACCAGAGCAACCAGCGGCACCGCGTTGCGCACGCGGCTGCGCCGGGTCTGCTCGCGTTGCTGGGCAGCCTTGTCCAGTCGCTCCTGCAATAGCTGGATACGTCCGCGCAGGTAGCGCCGATCGAGTTCCAGCTTGGTTTCGCCAGGGCCGCGCAAGCCGATGGAGCCGCCGCGCTGGCTGTCCAGGCCGCTCCAGCCGCGCACCGCGCGCGTGGCCATATGCTTGAGCTGGGCCAATTCGACCTGCAGCTTGCCTTCGTGCGAGCGGGCGCGCAGCGCGAAGATGTCGAGGATCAGACCCGTGCGGCCGATCACGCGGCATTCGCAGTATTTTTCCAGATTGCGTTCCTGCACAGGGCTCAGTGCGTGATTGACCAGGATCAGGTCAGCCTCGCTGGCGATCTTGAGCTCGCGCAGTTCCTCGACCTTGCCGGTGCCGAGCAGGAAGCGCGCGTTGGGCTTGTCGACACGAGCCAGCACGCGGGCGACGACACTGGCTCCGGCGGACGCGGCGAGCTCAGCGAATTCCTGGAGGCGCGCGTCGACATCGCTGTCGCCTGATCGGCTGGTCTGGACGAGCACGGCGCGCTCACCCTTGGCTGCCCGGTCAAACAGGGCGGTCAGCCCTCGCCATGGTCGGCGTGATCGGCTTCGCCGCCGTGGCCCTGGTGCGGCTCGCCCAGGCGCACGTTACGGCTGGGAACCACGGTGGAGATGGCGTGCTTGTAAACCATCTGGCTGACGGTATTGCGCAACAGCACGACGAACTGGTCGAATGATTCGACCGTGCCCTGCAGCTTTATGCCGTTGACGAGGTAGATCGACACCGGCACGCGTTCGCGGCGCAAGGCGTTCAGAAACGGATCCTGTAGCGACTGCCCTTTTGACATTGGTGTTCTCCTAGAGCGAACCGGAAAAAAAGCAGCGGGGAATGCGCCCCGTAAACCCGGCGCCCCGGTCCAAGCGCCCGATCTTAACCGGTCTTGAATCCGCCGAGAACGTCGACTGCGTTATGAGAATCACACGCTGTCGCCTGTTCCGAGAAACATCTGCACGGCACTATTGGCGCATAGGTACAGATTCTTCCGCTCGGGATCGAGCCAGCGCGCATCGATTTCCGCGCGCAGCATGGTGATCTGGCGCTTGGCCAGCTGGCGCGTTGCGAAGATGCCGCGATCACGCAATTCCGCGCGGGAAAACGCGCCATCGAGGTACTGCCAGACCTGCCGGTAGCCCACAGCGCGCAGGGCCGGCAGGTCCGCATGAAGGTTGCCGCGGGCGCGCAGGCCCTGCACTTCCTCGATCAGGCCGCCGGCTAGCATGGCGTCGAAGCGCTCGGCGATGCGCGCGTGCAGCGGCGCGCGCTCGACTGGTACCAGCGCCAGCTTGAGCAGGCGGTAGGGCGGCGGCTCGGCCCTGCCCAGCTGCAATTCGCTGAGAGGGCGCCCGCTCAAGGCCATTACTTCCAGCGCGCGCAGCACGCGCTGGGTATCGCTGGCGCGGATGCGGCTCGCCGCAAGCGGATCCTGCAGCGCCAGCCGCGCATGCAGGGCGGACAGGCCGTCGCGTTCCAGTTCCACCTGCAGCAATTCGCGCTGCTCTGCATCTGCTGCGGGCAGATCGGAAAAACCGCGCATCAGCGCACGAAAGTACAGGCCGGTACCGCCAACCAGCAGCGGCACGCGACCGGCCGCCGTAATTGATGCCATCTCGCGCAGCGCGT
>JAAFHE010000129.1 GCA_013298265.1 Lysobacterales bacterium
CTGCGGCACCAGTCCGATCAGCTGCATCGCGCCGCCGCGGTCGCGATGAATGGAGCGGCCGAACACTTCCGCCTCGCCGCTCGTGGCATTGACGAGCGACGAAAGAATGCCGATCAGGGTCGACTTGCCGGCGCCGTTGGGGCCGAGCAGGGCGAAGAAATCACCGGGTTCCACCCGCAGGGACACGCCTTTGAGCGCCTGTACGCCGGTTGCATACGTCTTGACGAGATCACGCACTTCCAGCGCGGGGGGCGAACTCATGGGCTGCGGGTTCCGGGAGGGGCGGGTAGTATACGGCCCCCTATGATTCCGATTGGTTCCGTCCCGTGGCCGAACAGTTTCCGTTGCGCCTGGTCTCCAGCTACATGCTGGCCGCGGCCGTACGCCATCTCGTCTTCGAACGCGCCGACGGCCAGGCTTTCGCCTTTGCGCCGGGCCAGTTCATCCAGATCCACTTTCATTACGCCGACGGTAAGCCGACCAAGCGCAGTTACTCCGTTGCCACCATAGGTGGCGGCGACGCCACGCCGGTGGCGCAGATCGAGATTGCCGTGTCCTACGTCGATGGCGGCGCGGCGACCGCGCTGCTGGCCAGCCTGCAGCCCGGCGACACGGTCAACGCAAGCGGCCCGTACGGCCGCTTCTGCTTGTTCGACAACGATGCCAATCAGCGCTATCTGCTGGTCGGCACCGGTACCGGCATCACCCCGTACCGCGCGATGCTGCCACAGCTACGCCGGGTGATCGCGGCGCGTGGCTGCGAGGTCAGCCTGATCTTCGGCGCGCGCAACGAGCAGGAACTGCTGTACGACGCCGACTTCACCGCGTTCGAGCGCGAAGTCGCCGGATTCCGCTACTACAGTTGCCTGTCGCGCGTGCCGCGCGCCCTGCCGCGCACGCAGGACCGCAGCGGCCATGTCCAGGGCTTGCTCAACGAGTTGCAGCCGAGCGCGGAACGCGATATCGCCTATCTCTGCGGCAATCCGAACATGGTCGACGAAGCCTTCGCCCTGCTCAAGGACGCCGGCCTGCCGGTGCCGCACATACGTCGCGAAAAGTACATTTCGTCGAAATAGCGCCACAGGTCCGTCGCGGCCCGCTCGGCCCGACGCGCCCTGCCGGGCATGCTCGGTCGAGCCTGTTCAGCCGAGCATGCGCCGCAGCGTGTTGTCGCGGAAGTAGAAATGATGTGCGAGCGCTGCGGCCGCATGCAGGCCGATCACGGCGTAGAAGATCTTGCCCAGCGCGACGTGTATCTCCTCGGTCCACTCATGCAGGTCGGGGTTGTTGGCGATCAGATCGGGCAGGGTGAAGCCGGTCAGCGGAATCACTACCGCACGCTCGCCGCTCTGTGCCGTGATCAGGCCGAGCAGCGGCTGAACGATCAGGAATGCATACAGCAGCAGGTGCGTGGCCTGGGCCGCGAGCAGCACGAGCCTGCCCGGTGTTGGAAGTATCGGCGGTGTCGGACGGCTCAGGCGCGCGCCGATGCGTGGCAGCACGAGCAGGAAGACCAGCAGTCCGATGGCCATGTGCCACTGCATCACGACGGCGCGTGCCGGACGATCCGGTGCTAAGCCGCGCAGTTCCGCCGTCGCGTAGACCGCGATCAGCAGCAGCAGCGTGCCCCAGTGCACCACGCGCAGGAGAAGCGAATAGCGTGAAGCGGCAACGTCGTTCATGGCGCGGTACCTTGGCGGCAGAAGCAGTCGGCGAGATGGTCGTTGACCATACCCGTAGCCTGGAGGAAGGCATAGCAGATCGTCGTACCGACGAACGTGAAACCATACTTGCGCAGCGCCTTGCTGAGCCGGTCCGACAGCGGGGTGCTCGCCGGTACATCGCTGCGGTCGACCGGCCGGTTGTCGATCGGCGCGCCACCGACGAACGACCACAGGTACGCATCCAGGCTACCGTGCTGTTGCTGTACGGCCTGCGCTGCCAGCGCGTTGCGCCGTACGCCGTAGACCTTGAGCCGATTGCGCACGATGCCCGGATCGGTCAGGGCGCGCTCGAGTTCCTGGTCGCCGAGTCGCGCGCAGCATTCGATGTCGAAATCGTGGAAGACGCGGCGATAGTTGTCGCGCTTCTCGAGAATGGTGCGCCAGGACAGGCCGGCCTGCGCGCCTTCGAGGCAAAGGAACTCGAACAGCGCACGGTCGCCATGCAGCGGGCGGCCCCATTCGGTGTCGTGATAGTCGCGTTCGCTGTCGCTGCTGTTGGCCCAGAAGCAGCGCTTGACCGGCGCCGGACTCACCGGCTGACCTGTTCCAGCCAGTTGTCGAGGTTGTAGTAGTTCGTCACCCGGCAGATCTGGCCGTCGGCAATCTCGAAGAACGCGCCGCCGGGCAGTACGTAGCGCTGGCCCTGGGCCGGCGGCAGGCCTTCGTCGGCGACGAGGTATTCGCCGTGCACCACATATTCGGCGGCGGCGCGCGAACCGTCCGCATTGGCCATCACGACGATGTCGCGCAGCTGTTCGCGATAGCAGTGCTGCATGCGCGAGAGGAAATCGCGGAAGGCGTCCCGGCCATTCTCGCGCCGGCCCTGATTCACGTCGTGACGCACGTCGTCGCTCAGGCAGGACAGCATGCCTTCCCAGTCGGCACGGTTGAACGCCGTGTAATAGCGCAGCAGCAATTCGGTCGCGCGATCCATTGCGCGCACGCCGTCGATGATCATGAAGCAGCTCCGGCCGGCTGGCTGCCGGGACGATACGCAGGAGGCCAAGCATAGCTGCCGCGCGCAGCGGTTGCAGCCATTATGATCGGCTGTTTCCGCAGGGGGCTGCGTCATGTCCGAATCCGCTTCCCGTCGCGGCGCTTTGCTCGCGCTGGCGGTGCTGACCCTGGTCTGGAGCTACAACTGGGTTGTCATGAAGCAGGTGCTGCAGTATTCGGGACCGTTCGAGTTCGCCGCGATCCGTGCCGTGCTGGCGACGCTGGTGCTGTTCGCGGTGCTGGCGCTCAGGGGCGAATCGTTGCGACCGCCGCCGTTGCGGCCGGCGATCCTGCTCGGGCTTGCACAGACCACCGCGTTCCAGGGGCTGGTGCAATGGGCGCTCGTCGACGGCGGCGCAGGCAAAACCGCACTGCTCGCCTATACCATGCCGTTCTGGTTGTTGCTGCTGGCCTGGCCGCTGCTGCGCGAACGGCCGGACCGGCGCCGCCTCGCGTTTGCCGGGCTCGCCGCGCTGGGCCTGGTGTTCGTACTGCAACCCTGGAGCGGTCTCGGTGCGCGGCTGAGCGCGCTGCTCGCGCTCGCCAGCGGACTCACTTGGGCGCTGGCGGTCGTGATCTCGAAACGCGCGTTCGCCGACGGCAGCGTGACCGCGCTGCGCCTGACCTCATGGCAGATGGGTTTTGGCGCGATCGGCCTGTGCGTCGTGGCGCTGTTCGTGCCGGAACGTGGGATCGAGTGGAGCGCGCCCTTCGTCTGGGGACTTGCCTACAACGCCGTGTTGGCGTCTGGCCTGGCCTGGGTACTATGGGCGCTGATCGTGCAGCGGCTGCCGGCGACCGTAGCCGGCATCGTCAGCCTTGCGGTGCCGATCTGCGGCGTGTTGCTGGCCTGGCTGCTGCTGGGCGAGCGGCCTGACGCCTGGGAAGGTGTCGGTATTGCTTTGATCGGAGCTGCGCTGATCGGGATCAGTCGCGCGCCGCCCCGATCGGTTTAAGGGCTCATCCAGGGCAGCGCGTCGAGATCGACGTTGCCGCCGGACAGCACGACGCCGACACGCTTGCCGGCAAAATGCTGCGGATGGCGCAGTATCGCCGCGAGCACGGTAGCGCTGGACGGCTCGACGATCTGCTTGAGGCGCTCCCAGATCAGGCGCATGGCGGCTACGATCTGCGCCTCGCTGACCAGCAGCACGGCGTTCACGTTGTCGCGCATCAGCGCGAAGTTGATCTCGCCGAGCGTGCCGCGCAGGCCGTCGGCAATGGTCTGCGGCACGATGTCGGTGAAGCGTTCGCCGCGGCGGAAGGACTCGTACGCATCCGGTGCGCCTTCGGGCTCGGCCGCATAGATCGCGATGCCGGGACTCACGCCGCGCGCAGCTATCGCACAACCGCTGCTCAGGCCGCCGCCGCCGACCGGCGTGATCAGCACGTCGACGCCGCCGCTCTGCCGCAGCAGTTCGAGTGCCGCCGTGCCCTGTCCGGCGATAACGCGCGGATCGGCATACGGGTGAATCAGGGTCGCGCCGGTCTGCTGTTGAACGCGCGCTGCGGTCTGCTCGCGCGCGGCGATGGTCGCGGCGCAGTGATGTAGCTGCGCGCCGTAGCGTTCGATCGCAGCCAGCTTGGATTTCACCGCCCCCTCGGGAACGACGACGTGGCAGAGAATGCCGCGCGTGGACGCGGCCAGTGCGAGCGCGGCGCCATGGTTGCCGGACGAGTGTGTCACGACGCCGCGCTGCGCCACGTCCTCGGGCAGCGACCAGACCGCGTTGCAGGCGCCGCGGAATTTGAAAGCGCCCATACGCTGCAGGTTCTCGCACTTGAAATGCAGCTTCGCTCCGGCGAGATCATCCAGGCTGCGCGAGTGCAGCAGCGGCGTGACCTGGGCATGCGGCGCGATGCGCGCGGCGGCGTCGCGGATGTCCGCGAGGGTGAGGCGAGGCAGGGCTTCCATGGGGCGGCGACGATACAGGCCGCTGCGGCGGCATGCTAGCCTGCGCCGCCTGTATTGCCGCCAGCCCTTTCATGTCCGCTTCCGACCCCGGCACCGTCCGACTCGCCGACTACGTGGCGCCTGCCTGGCGCGTCGTCGCAGTGGCGCTCGAATTCGACCTCGATATCCTCGCCACAACGGTGCGTACGCGACTGCGCCTGGAACGCACGACGGCCGCTGCGCCGCCGCTACGGCTGGACGGGATAGGGCTGCAACTGCGCGCGATCAGTGTTGACGGCCGCGAGCTCGCGGCCGACGAATTCCGCGTGGACGCCGATGCGCTGAGTGTGTTCAGCCTGCCGCGCGAGGCCATGCTCGAAACCGAAGTCATGCTGGATCCGAGCGCGAACAGTGCGCTGTCGGGCCTTTATCTTTCCGGCGACGCCGAGCGAGGTTTCCTGCTGACCCAGTGCGAAGCCGAAGGCTTCCGCCGCGTTACCTACTATCCGGACCGGCCCGACGTGCTGGCGCCATTCCACGTCGTGCTGCGCGCCGATCGCGCGCGCTTCCCGGTACTGCTGGCCAACGGAAATCCGGCGGGCAGCGGCGAGCTCGCCGATGGCCGCCACTGGGCGGCGTGGGACGACCCGCATCCCAAGCCCAGCTACCTGTTCGCGCTGGTCGCCGGCCGGCTGGAACGGATCGAGCAGGCCTACGTTACGGCGGACGGCCGCGACGTGATGCTGCGCATCTTCGCCGAAGCCGATGCGATTGGCCGCTGCGCCTACGCGATGGACGCGCTGGTGCGCGCCATGCGTTGGGACGAGCGCGAATACGGCCGCAACTACGACCTGGACGTGTTTCACATTGTCGCCACCCACGACTTCAACATGGGCGCGATGGAGAACAAGGGTCTCAACATCTTCAACGCGAAATACCTGCTGGCCGATCCGCAGCGTTCAAGCGATGACGACTACGCTCACGTCGAGGCCATCGTCGCGCACGAATATTTCCATAACTGGACGGGCAATCGCGTCACCTGCCGCGACTGGTTCCAGCTTTCGCTCAAGGAAGGCCTCACGGTTTACCGCGAGCAGCAGTTCAGCGCGGACATGAATTCGGCCACACTCAAGCGCATCGAGGACGTGCAGGTGCTGCGGCGCGCCCAGTTCGCCGAGGACGCTGGGCCGCTGGCCCATCCCGTGCGGCCCGTCGAATACTGCGCGATCGACAATTTCTACACGGCCACGGTCTACGACAAGGGTGCCGAACTCGTACGCCTCGTCGCCGGCCGGCTCGGCGCGCCCGCATGGCGTCGCGGCATGGACGAATATTTCCGCCGCCACGACGGCCAGGCCGCGACGGTCGAACAGTTTCTCGCCGCGCTTGGTGAAGCCAATGGCATAGACCTCATGCCCTATCTGGCCTGGTATTCCCAGGCCGGTACGCCGCAGCTGCACGCCCGTGGCGAATACGATCCCGCGCGGCGGAGCTACCGGCTGACGCTGCGCCAGCACACCGCGCCGACGCCGGGGCAGCCCCACAAGCAGGCCCTGCCCATTCCGGTGCGCGTCGCATTGCTTGGTGCCGACGGACACGCGCTCGCGCTGTCGGGCCGCAACGGCGAAGCGGCGCAAACCGAAAGCGTGCTCGAATTCGTGACGCCGGAACAAACCTTTTTCTTTGACGACATCGCTGCTCCGCGCGTAGCGTCCTTGCTGCGCGGATTCTCCGCGCCGGTGCGGCTGCACGCCGATCAGGGGGCCGATGATCTGGCCTTCCTGCTGCGCCACGAGAGCGACGGCTTCAGCCGCTGGGAAGCCGCGCAGCAGCTCGCGCGATCCGCGCTGGGTGGCGTGCTTGCCGGTGACGCCGACGTGCCGCAGCTGGGCATCTGGTGCGACACCCTGGCCGAGCTGTTTACGGCGGACATCGATCCGGCGCTGCTGGCCGAATTGCTGACGCCGCCGGACTACAACGAGCTGGCGCAAACCTGTGATCCGCTCGATCCTGTCGCGCTGCACAGCGCGCGCGAAACGCTGGAGCAGGCACTGGCGCTACGGCTCGGCGATGCGCTCGGCGCACGCCATACCTTCCTGCTGCGTAGCGAGGCTGGCGGACTCGACGGCGTTTCGCGCGGCCGGCGGCGCCTGCTCAACCGCTGCCTGCGCCTGTGGCTGCGCATTGATCGTGAGCTCGCGCCCGAGGTTGCCGCGACGCGCTACGTCCTCGCACCGAGCATGACCGAGCGACTGGCCGCGCTGGCCGGACTGCTGGCGCAGGACGCGCCGCAGGCGCACAAGGCGTTGCAGGACTTTGCGCGCCGCTACGATGCTGACGCCGTCACACTCGACAAGTGGTTTGCGCTGCAGGCGACGGTGCCACGTGCCGATACCGTGGAACGCGTGGCCGCGCTGCAGCAGCACCCGCGTTTCAGTCTGCGCAACCCGAACCGGGTTTCGGCTTTGCTGCAGGGCTTCGCGGCGCGCAATCCGATCGCGTTTCACCGTAGCGACGGTGCGGGCTATCGCCTGATTGAGCAGGCCTTGTCCGACATCGATGCATACAATCCGACCACGGCGGCGCGTCTGGCCACCACGCTGAAGGACTGGCGCCGGCTGGAGCCGCAGCGTCGAGCGCTGCTGCGTGCGAGCCTGCAACGCCTCGCCGCCGCCGAGACGTCGCATGATCTGGGCGACATCCTGCGCCGCAGCCTGGGCTGACGTCAGACAGCGTTAACGGCGGCAGGCCTACACTGCGCGCGTCGTCCGGCCCCGTTATCAGGAAACGAGTGAAAAGTAGTGAGAAACGAGTGGGGGCTTGACGAGCCATCCGCAGCCCTCATTCTTTTCTCACTCCGCTCCACTCTCCGCGGTATTTGGAGTGACCGTCATGCGTCGAATTCTCTGTTCCGTTCTTACTTCTCTAGCACTGGCCGGCTGCGCAAGTACCGGCTATTACCGCGAGGAAGGCGCCGACTACTACTACGAGCGCGACCACTACCACGGTGGCGGTTACTACGCCGGCTACGGCCTCGGGCCGGGTTATGGCGGTTTCTACGATCCCTTCTGGGGGCCGAGCTACTACGGCGCCAGTTATGGCGGTTTCGGCTACGGTTTCGGCGGCGGCTATTACGCGGGGGGCTGGCCGTACTACAGCTATTCCCCCTGGTACGACAGCTGGTGGGGTGTGGGCTATAACGACTGGTCCTGGCATCGCCACCAGCAGACGCTTGCGCGCCAGCGCGCGAGTCAGGTAAGCGGCGAAAACGCCGCCATCGCTGGAATGCGCAGCGGCGCGCCAGATCGCGATGGTGCTGTCGGCGGCAATCGAGGCACTTCCCGGCTGTCCACCCCAAGCGGTGGCGCGGACCGGTGGAGCAACGCTGACGCAGCGCGGCAGCTTAGGACCGACACGGTCGATCCCTACTACGGTACCCCGCGCATACGTCGCGGCGAGGCCATGCCACAACGCCAGCAGCCTCCGCTGGGTGTGCGCGAAGGTTCGCAGCGCATTCCGCCGGCAGGCGAAGCCCCAGGTTTCCCGACGCGTGAAAACAGGCCTATCCGTACCGGTCCGGCGTTCGACGAAGGCCGCATGCGTAGTCCCGCGATGCAGCGCGCGCCGGCACCGACGCGGAGTTCCTCGCCAACGTCAGCGCCGGCACCCGTCCGCAGCTTCGCGCCGGCTCCGTCGATGGATCGCTCGCGAGGTTTCGCGCCAGCCCCCAGCGCGCCGTTGCGCGACGGTGGGGACAATGGCCGGACCAACCGC
>JAAFHE010000013.1 GCA_013298265.1 Lysobacterales bacterium
TACTGAAAATCGAGCTGGCGGAAGGCTTCCTCGTAGATGTCCGGCTGGCCGGCTACACCGACCGCGGCGATGCGGCGGCCGGAGACGTTGTAGAGCAGGGTCGCTTCGCGGCTGCCGTCACCGGCTTGGTGCCCGATCTGCACGTTGGCCACGTACGGCGACTGACCCTGCATCGGCCGGTTGAGATTGGTCTGGAAGCTCGCGTCCAGCGGATCGAGCTGGATCGAGGACTTGATGCGCGCGTAGTTGAAGCCGACGTTCCAGTTGGCCCAGTCGCCGTGGACATGGCGGAAGCCCGGCCAGTCGGCAACGAATTCCAGACCCTTGCTGATGTCGAGTTCGATGCCGTAGTTGCGCGCCGACTGCGCATTGTCGAGGCTCAGCAATACGCCCGAGCCGGGCAGGCGCGTCTTCTCGATCGGGTTCTCGAATTCCTTGAGGAACGCGCCGATCGAGAAGCTCTCCACCGGCGAAAAGTAGTATTCCCAGCGCAGGTCGTAGTTGCGGATATCGGCCGTGATCAGGTCCGGGTTGCCGATGACCTGCACGTCGAGCAGCGGGTCGAGGTAGGGCGCTGGCGAAAGCTCGCGGAAGTCGGGGCGCGACAGGGTTTTCGAATAGCTCGCGCGTAGCTGGGCGTCCTCGCTGTAGGCCCAGGTGAAGGCGGCGGCCGGCAGCGTGGAGTTCGCGTTCTCTCCGGCGACCACGGGCGGCGCTTCCGGATTGGACAGCGAGAACGTCGTCACCGCCTGGTCGTTCTTCTCGCGCCGGGCACCGAGTGCAATACGGTACTTTTGCGCAATGTTTGCATCTATGCCGAGGAAGAATGCGGTAAGGTCCTGGCGTGCGGCGTAGTTGTCGGTCGGCAAGGTGGACTCGGTCAGGACGAAACCGTCCTCGCCGATGTTCTGCGGGCTCAGCACCTGATCGACCGGCAGCGCGAGGATGGCCGGATCGCGCGCGCGCGGCCCCGAGGCGCTGAACGCGAAGCTGCGCAGGCTCGCGTCGCGCTCGCGCTCCAGGCGTTCGCCACCGAAGGAGACATCAAGCGTGGCCGCGGAGAAATCGAACGGCAGCTTGCCCTTGATGTTGAGGTCGCGCTGGTAGTCGTCGAGTTCAGCCCAGGTGATCTGGTTGGAGTCGGAACGCGGCGAGAACGACAGGGCGCCGTCACTGTCGCGGTCGTAGCGGTATCTGCGCGTATTCGGCTCGTCGCGCGTCGCGCGTGCCCAGGTGTACTGCCAGTCCAGCGTCAAGTCGTGGGCGCCAGGAAGCACATGGTTGCCGCCGAGCTGCTGGGCGAATAGCTGGTTCTCGGTCCAGCGCAGTTCGGTGAAGCGCGCCTCCTGCTCGTCCTGGATGCCTTCGGAGAGCTTGACCCGGTCTTCGCTCTGGCGCAGCAGCACGCTGGTCGCGTTGAAGCGGTGCTGCTGGTTGATCTCGTAGCCGAGATTCAGAAACGCGGAAAAATCAATGTTGCGGCGGGTGTCGTCGATCGCCAGCTCGTCGGCGGGCTCCAGTCCGGCCGACGAGGCCTGGAAGGTGCGGCGCACTTCCTCGTTGCGGTCCCAGGCCTGGTTGTAGCGCACCGCCGCGGTGAAGCCGAGCTTCGACGTCTCGCCGATGTTCCAGCGATTGCCGATCGCAGCCGACAAGCCCAGGTCCGGCCCCAGCGTCTCGCGGGTCACGCCATAGCCGCTCGCGGCCACGTCTTCGCCGTAGCGTTCCAGCTCCGCCGCGGTAGCACCGTTCGGATTCAGCGGCGTCTGTGGCCGCAGCACCTGGCCGCCGGCCGTGGCCGCGGCGAGCGAAGCGGGCAGCTCGCGCGTGCCGTCGTCGTGGCCGGTCCAGTCGCGGCCGCCGCCTTCGTAGGAGTAGCCGTCGTCGAAACTCGTGCCGTCGCTGTAGCCCAGCGTGCCGCTGACGCGGACGAAGAACTTGGATGGAATGTCGCGCGTGCGCAGGAGTACCGCGCCGCCGCCGAACTCGCCGGGCATGTCGGGCGTATAGCCTTTCTGTACGACCACGCCGTCGAGCAGGTCGGTCGGGAACAGATCCAGCGGCACAACGCGGCGGGTCGGGTCGGGACTCGGTATCGGGGCGCCGTTGAGCGCGACGCTGGAATAGCGCTCGCCGAGCCCGCGCACGTAGACGAAGCGGCCGTCGACCAAGGTCAGGCCGGTGACGCGCTTGAGCGTGGTCGCCGCATCCGAGTCGCCGGTGCGCGCGATCTGTTCGGCACCGAGGGTTTCGGCCACTACCGGCGAGGCCCGCTTTTCGTCGAGATACAGCGCTTCGCCGCCACGCTGATAGCTGCCGCGCACGTTGACGCCGCCGAGCGTCTGTGTGCCACCGGACGCCGGCGCGACACCAGCAGCGGGGCTGATTCCGATATCGGGCGAGATGGCTTCCTCAGCACCGGCGCTGCCGACAGCAGCCGGCGCGCCTAGCGCCAGCGTCGTTTCGACCGTGGCGCCGCTGCGCACGGCAAGGCCGTCCTGGATCAGCAGGTCGAAACCGTCGGCCTGTACGGTCAGCCCGAATTCGCCGGCCGGCAAGTTGGCCTGGAAGCGTCCGTCGGCATCGCTGAGCAGATCCAGCGATACGCTTTGCACGGCGTCAGACATGCCTTGCGCGGTGACGCGCGCTCCGGCGACCGGCTGCCGGGTCTGGGCGTTGACGACCTGGCCACGCATCAGGCCCTGCGCCTGCGCGGCCGCGGCGGTGGCCGGCGGCGCCGCAAAGGCGGGTTGAACGAGGCCAGCGGCCAGGAAGACGGACAGCAAGGTGCGGCGTAAAGGCAAGCGCGGGGGCGACATCGGGTATTCCAGGCGAGGGCGCCGGTCATGCGGCCCTTGCCGGGGCTGTCGCGAGGCGGGCTGCGCCAGTGACTGCCGGGTTCAGGCCCTGTGACGCGGCGCGGTCCGAAGGGCAATGACACGCGACGCAGCCTAGGCAGTACGGATTGCGCTTGCGTGACCGTGAGGCTTCAGCGGGAAGTCAGTCGGGGAGCTGGTTGCAGCCGACGTCAAGCCCCCCGACACAAGGTTATGCACAGCGCTGAACAGACTCGATCGCAGCGTTCAGCAAAACCGTGAACACGGTCGAGGATGTTTTTTAAGTTACTGTTTCAATTAACGTTTACAAAAATCGGGAATCTGATTTTCACGTAACTGAAGCGCAGGAACGGAAACGGCCGTGCGGCTTGCTCACAAACTTATCCACAAGCCGGTCAACAGCGCCGAGTTCCGGAATCCGCTCAAGTGCTTGCTGCCGTGTCTTGCCACAGACGCGAGATAGCGCAGCCAACTCGCCGCCGGTTAACGATTTGTTGCAGCGCGTCAGCCAGCAAACCCGCATCCGGCTTGGGCCAGGGACGCGGGCCGACTACAATCGGCTTCTTTTCCCGCTCCGGCTCCCCTGTGAAAGACTTCCTCCGCGACCAGCTGCTGCAGGCGCTGGCAGCGCTGCAACGCAATGGCAGCGTGCCTGCCGACATCCCCACCGCCTTCGTCATCGAACGTACGCGCAGCAAGGACCACGGCGATTTCGCCGCGAATGCCGCCCTGCTCATGTCCAAGGCCGCCGGCATGAAACCGCGTGATCTGGCGCAGGCGCTCGTCGCGGCCCTGCCCGCTTCCTCCCAGGTCGCAAAAGTGGATATTGCAGGCCCGGGATTTATCAACTTCTTCCTGAGCCCGGCCGCCTATCGCGCCGAAGTGCGCACCATTCTCGCGCTGGGTGCGGCCTGTGGCCGCACTGGCAGCGGCGAAGGCCGGAAGGCCCAGATCGAATTCGTCTCCGCCAACCCGACTGGCCCGCTGCATGTTGGCCACGGTCGCGGCGCGGCAGTCGGCGACTGCCTCGCGCGGCTGCTGCAGGCAACCGGCTGGGATGTGACGCGCGAGTTCTACTACAACGATGCCGGCCAGCAGATCGCCAATCTGGCGCTGTCCACGCAGGCGCGTGCGCGCGGTATTGGCCCCGACGACGCAGGCTGGCCCGCCGATGGTTATCGCGGCGACTACATCACCGACGTGGCGCAGGCCTACATGGCCGGTGAAACCGTACATGCGGACGGCCAGGACGTGACCGGCGCGAAGGACCCGGACGATCTCGACGCGCTGCGCCGCTTCGCGGTGGCCGCGCTGCGCCGCGAGCAGGACCTCGACCTGCGCGCGTTCGGCGTCGAGTTCGACGTCTATTACCTCGAGTCCTCGCTGTATACCGACGGCAAGGTCGAGGAGACGGTCCAGCAGCTCATCGCCGCAGGCCATACCTATGAGCAGGATGGCGCGCTGTGGCTGCGCACGACCGAGTTCGGCGACGACAAGGACCGCGTCATGCGCAAGGCGCAGGGCGGCTATACCTATTTCCTGCCGGACATCGCTTACCACGTCACCAAGTGGCAGCGCGGCTTCGGCCGTGTCATCAACGAGCAGGGCGCGGATCATCATTCGACGGTGATGCGCGTGCGCGCCGGACTGCAGGCGCTGGACATCGGCATCCCCAAGGGTTGGCCCGAATACGTGCTGCACCAGATGGTCACGGTGATGCGCGACGGCGAGGAAGTGAAATTGTCCAAGCGCGCCGGCAGCTACGTGACGCTGCGCGATCTCATCGACGAGGTCGGCCGCGACGCGACGCGCTGGTTCCTCGCCGCGCGCAAGTCCGATTCGCAGCTGACCTTCGACATCGACCTCGCGCGCACGCGCAACCGCGAGAACCCGGTCTATTACGTGCAGTACACCCATGCGCGCATCTGCCGCGTGCGGGAGAAATTCGCCGAGCAGGGCTGGACCTGGAACCGCGACAATGGCCTGGCCGCGCTGGAGCGGCTGGATACGGCCTACGATCAGGACATGATGGCCGCGATCGCGCGCTTCCCGGAAATCGTCGAGATCGCGGCCAGGAACCTCGAGCCGCACCTGGTCGCGACCTACCTGACCGAGCTGGCTGCGGCGTTCCACACCTGGTACGACAACAGCCACATCCTGGTCGAGGACGCCGATCTGCGCGATGCGCGCTTTGCCCTCGCGGAAGCGGCACGCAGCGTGGTCGCCAACGGACTGGATCTGCTGGGCGTCAGTGCGCCGGAAAGCATGTGAGCAAGGAATAGACGATGGCAGGCAAGCGCAAACAGGCAACCCGCAACGGTACGGCGACCCCGGCCTGGCCGGCCTGGGTATGGCTGGCGCTCGGCGTGTTGCTGGGCCTGGGTTTTGCGACCCTGATGCTGCTGCAGGGTTGGGCGCCGACCTTGCGCAAACCGAACTCGCCGCAGCCCAATCCGCAGGCCACCGCGCCCAAGGCCAGCGAAACCGCGGTCGCCGACGAGGCGAAGAAGGCGGGCGCGAAGAAGAACTACGAGTTCTATTCGGTACTGCCCGAAATGGAAGTCGTGATACCGGACACTGAGCTCAGCGCGAAGGCGCGCGCCGAGCAGCAGCGCCAGCAGGCCGCGGCGCAGAACCCGGCGACCGCCGGCACGCCGCCGCCGGAACCCGCGGTCGCTGCGACGGGCGCGCGCTACGTGCTACAGGCCGGCTCCTATCCCGATCCCAAGGCGGCCGAGGAGCTCAAGGCCAGGCTCGCCCTGTCGGGATTCGTCGCGCGCGTGCAGTCGGTCAACGTGAACGGCAAGACCTGGCACCGCGTGCGCGTCGGCCCGTACAGCAGCGCCAGCGATGTCGAGACGGCCAAGGCCGGCCTGTCCGAAGCCGGTGTCAACGCGATCGCCCTGAAGGATGTCGGCGAGTAACCGAATTCAGCGCAAAGGAGTGAGCAGTGAGAGAGAGCAATAACGCTGTCTCTTACTCCTTACACCGCAGCAACCGATGGCATTTTCGCCCTTGGGCCGACCAACAGATCTCCACAACCCTGGCCAACGCTGCGCGTTGGCCGCCCCCTTAACTTAAGGGGGCTCCAAGATCCAACGCGGCAGCGGCGCTATGGCGAAGAATGTCGCTTTTGACAAGTTCCACGCTACTAAGACGGGCCAGCCACTAAACACTCCCCTTCAAGGGGAGGGTTTAGTGGCTGGGGATGGTGTAAGCGTCGCTCCATGAGATAGCAACGCAAGTTCTGGGCAGTTACTGACCGAGCACTTCGCCGAATGATCTCAAGTCTCCTCGCCGCTGACCGCCGCACTTACCACTTGTAGCGGACGGTATAGGTGATCTTGGCTTCGCCGTCGGCGGGGATGTCGAGGGGGAAGTCGATGGTGTTGGCGTCGCGTTTGACGAAGTCGCGGTTTTTCGCGGTGACGGTCCAGCCGCTCCAGCGGTAGAGGTATTCGCGGGCGATCACGCGGGCGGCGGTTTTCTTGCGGTTGCGCACGGTGACTTCGACGCTCTCGTCGATGGTCTTGGCGGTGGTGTCGACGGAGAAACTGACCTGCTTGCGCTCGCCGACCACATCGAAGGCAGTACCCAGTTTGATGCGCAGGGTCTCGTTGCGCGGGGTGTGCTTGATGACGTCCTCGCCGATGAATTCCAGCGTGCCGTCGACGGAGGCCTGGTTCACGCGGACGCGGCCGGCGGGCAGCGGCATGCCGAGCCTGTTCGCTTCCTTGTTGTCGAACTCGAGGAAGGCGCCGACCGTACCTTCACTGGTCGCGCCGTAGCCCTGGTCCTGGATCGGCGACGACCAATAAGCCCAGGGCTGCGGCGAGGCCGTGAATACGAGCTGCTTGGTGCAGCCGGCCTTGCTTGCGGTCGGGAACAGTTCGAGCTGCTTGGTCGAGTTGTCCGGCAGATCGCTGCGCCGGCCCAGTGTATACAAGTGGTACTCGAACAATGAGGATTCCTGGAATCCTTCATCCAGGGTCGAGGCCTCGGCGACCATGGTCTTCATCTGCATGCGCATCGCCGGCTGCGGCGGCGCCGGCGCGCGATTGACCTCGCCCGCGACGAGCTTGAGCTGCGCCTGCGGGTAGCTCGCACCCGACTGGTTGACGATGGTGACCCAGGCCGACAGGTCCATGTCGCAGCCGCCGTCGTTCTCGCGCAGTGTGATGTTGTAGTCCGACCACCAGGTCATGCCCTGGGTCTGGTAGCTCACGCGTGTGTCGTGCGTACCCGCCTGCTTGGCGTTGACGAGCCAGACCAGGGTCGGCCGCGTGATCAGGCCGCCCGGAAGACTAGGGAACAGCACGTTGCTGTAGCTGTTGATGCTGACGACTTCGCCGCTGTCGCGCTGCAGGATCAGCGTGCCGGCGGCGGCCGAGAGCAGTACGCCGCTGAGGCGCTCCAGCGTATCGCCGCGTTGCTGCTCCACGGTGATGGTGGCGCCGACGTAGCGCTCGAGCAGCTTGTCGCGGCTGACGAGGTCGAACTGGTAGTTCTGTTCGACCACGCGCGTGCCGGCAGGGTCGGTCAGCGATTCGAACGCGACCGTGGTCGGGTCGATGCGCGTGGCGACGTCGGTGAAGCGAAGCACGCCACTGCCGGCCTGCAGGGTCATCTTGCGTCCGTCGCGGACCAGCGCGTAGCCCGGCAGCGCATTGCCGAAGTTGGCGAGGCTTTCGGTGCTGACCTGACCGGGTTGCGCTGAACTGTAGACAGTCAGGGAATAGTCGGGCGTATCGGCGGCGAGGGCGGCGGTAGTCATTGCGGCGGCGATTCCTGTGACGAGCAACGTACGCATGGCGATTCCGGGATGGTGAGAGAGGCGTCGAACGGCAGCTTGGACTGCGCGGGGTTAGGCCGGAGTGGAGGCGGTTCCATCAACGGCGACGCACAGTGGCCGTGGTACACCGGCCATGGCATCAGCGCTCGTATACGGCCTCATTCGTCGTCTCCGACGCCAAGGCCGTCCTCGCCGAGCAGGCCCTGGCTCTGCTCGCCGCTCAGCGACTCGACGCTGCGCAGCTTGCGCTCGATCGCGCGTGAGCGCACGCCGGCGGCGTCGATGCTGTTGCGCACGCTGTCGAGCTGGTTGCGCGTGCGCTCCAGCACCGTGCCGAACTTGCCGAACTCGGTCTTGACCGCGCCGAGCAGCAGCCAGACTTCACTGGAGCGCTTCTCGATCGCAAGCGTGCGAAAGCCCATCTGCAAGCTGTTGAGCGTCGCGCTCAGCGTGGTCGGTCCGGTCACGACGACGCGCAGGTCGCGCTGCAGCGCCTCGAACAATCCGGGGCGGCGTATGACTTCGGCGAAAAGCCCCTCGGTGGGCAGGAACATGATCGCGAATTCCGTCGTCGACGGTACGGAAATATACTTGTCGCGAATGCTACGCGCGGCCTCGCGCACGCGGCGCTCCAGCGCGTTGCCGGCGACGGTGGCGGCCTCGGCGTCGGCGCGTTCCTGCGCGTCGAGCAGGCGCTCATAGTCTTCGCGCGGGAACTTTGCGTCGATCGGCAGCCAGACCGGCGTATCGGCGCTGCTGCCGGGCAGGCGTATCGCGTATTCGACACGCTCCGTGGAGCCCGGCACCGTGGCCACGTTGCGCGCGTACTGATCGCCGGTCAGCAGTTGTTCGAGCAGCGCGGCGAGCTGCACCTCGCCGAGCATGCCACGCGTCTTGACGTTGCTGAGCACACGTTTGAGGTCGCCGACGCCCTGCGCCAGGCCCTGCATCTCGCCGAGGCCGCGATGGACCTGCTCGAGACGCTCCGATACCAGCTTGAACGATTCGCCGAGACGGGTTTCGAGCGTTGCATGCAGTTTTTCATCGACCGTGACACGCATGGCTTCTAGCTGCTTTGCATTGTCCGCCTGCAGCTCCTTGAGGCGCGTTTCGAGTGTGCTGCGCACTTCGGCCAGGCGCTGCTGGCTATGTTCGCCCTGCTCCAGCAGGCCCTGGCGCAGCAGGTCGCCGAAGCGGCTCAGCGCCTGCGCACCTTCTTCACGGGCCTTGCGCGCGTCGTCCTGCAAGGTCAGGCGCAGTGCGTCCAGGCGCTGCTCGTTGCGCTGGCCGGTCTGCTCCAGGCGCAGACCGAAATCCTCGATGCGCTGATGCTGCAGCTGCGCCAGTTGCGCGAACTGGCCCTGCACACTGTCGCGTAGCTGGTCCTGGCGCACCGATTGCTCGCCGCGGCCGGCGCGCTGTTCATCGCGCAAGGTGCGCTCCAGGCGTTCGTTGTCGTCGCGCAGGTCGCCCAGCATCTGGCGCAGCGGGGCCAGCATGTCGGTGCGGCCATGGCGCAGGATCAGCAGCTGCAGGATCAGCAGCAGCACCAGCGCCAGCACCGCGACGAGAACCAGGATTTCGAGCAGCGACATGGGCGGCAGGCAGACGGGAACGGCGCCCAGTGTAGCGGCTGGCATCGCTGCGCAGCGCGCAAAAAAACAGCGGCGGTTCTCGCGAACCGCCGCTGTCCCCATGCACCGTGTTGCTTTACCCCAGACCTTGTACTGCAGGTCACAACCATAGCCGCTCACGGCGACCCCACGCCGTCCGGCTTACCGGATCATGAAGCGGCATAAGCCCCCGCATGACCTTCGGCACTCCCTGTGGCTGAACGTAGTAAAAACGTTAAGCCGCGTCAACGTGCAGTGCAGCGAAACGCGGCCCGGTCTGGGAGCAGGCGCGACCGGGACGGTCGACGTTCGCCCACGGTTTGCGCCATCGCAACGCATCGAGTGAAGCCGCCGGAGGGTTGGGATCCCGAGCCGCGGGCAGCAGTCACCCGACTGCCCGCGGTCGTTGCAAGGCCGGTCTCTCAGCCGGCTGGCTGCAGCACGGAGATGTCGGCGACCTGCAGGAACTGCTGGCGCAGCTCGCGCAGCAGCCGCAGCCGGTTCGCGCGTACCGCCGGGTCGTCGGCCATGACCATGACGTCCGTGAAGAACGCATCGACCGGGCCGCGCAGCTCGCCGAGTCGCTGCAGCAGCGTCACGTAGTCGCGCTGCTGCGCCGCCTGCGTCGTGACTAGTTTTGCCGCGACCAGCGCGCCGTACAGATCGGTTTCCGCGCCGTCACCGAGCAGGTTCGCATCGATCGCCCCGCCGTCCGCATCACCGGCCTGGCGCAGGATGTTGGCGATACGCTTGTTGGCCGCGGCCAGCGCCTCGGCTTCGGGCAAACGGGCGAAGGCGTCCACGGCACGCACGCGTGCGTCGAAATCGCCAAGATCATCCGGGTTCAAAGCCCGCACCGCTTCGAAGCGGTCAGCGGCTATGCCCGCGTCGGTGTAGTAGCCGCGCAGCCGGTCGACGATGAAATCAAGGATGTCGGCGGCCAGTTCGCGCCGGCGCGCGCCAGCATCCAGCGCCGGTGCCTTGCCGTCCTTGCCCTTGGGCAGCCCCGCAGCGAGCGCGCCGTCAGGCAGTTGCGCCAGGGCTTCGGCCAGCAGCGGTGGCAGTTCCAGCGCGAGGCCGCTTTCGATCAGCGTGCGGGCGAGTCCAAGCGCGGCGCGGCGCAGCGCGAACGGATCCTTGTTGCCGCTGGGCTTGAGGCCGACTGCGAAGATGCCGCACAGCGTGTCGATGCGTTCGGCGATCGCGAGCACCTGGCCGACCGGTCCGCTCGCGATGCCGTCGCCGGCGAAACGCGGCCGGTAGAACTCGTCCACCGCCCGCGCGACATCGGCGGGTTCGCCGTTGGCGCTCGCGTAGTAGCGGCCCATGACGCCCTGCAGCTCGGGGAACTCGCCGACCATGCGCGTCATGAGATCGCATTTGGCCAGCGCGGCCGCACGCGTCACCTGTGCCGCGTCGACGCCGACGCGGTTGGCGATGGTACGGGCGAGTTCGGCGACGCGGATCACCTTGTCCCAGACCGAGCCCAGCGCCTGCTGGTAGGTCACGCCCTTGAGGGTTTCGAGCTGGTCGATCAGCGGCGACTTGAGGTCTTCGTCAAAGAAAAAACGCGCATCGGCGAAGCGCGGCCGGATCACGCGTTCGTTGCCCTTGCGGATTTCGCCGGGATCCTTGCTGGCGATGTTCGCCACGCCGATGAAATGCCGCGTGAGACGGCCGTCAGCGTCGACCACGGAGACGAATTTCTGGTTGGTCTCCATCGTCATGACCAGCGCTTCCTGCGGCACGCGCAGGAAATCCTCCTCGAACGCGCAGGCAATCGCGACCGGCCACTCGGTCAGGTTGGCGATTTCGTCGAGCAACTCGTCGCCGAGCTGCGTACGTCCGCCGGTCTCGGCGGCGGCGCGCGCGATTTCGGCGCGGATGCGTTCGCGTCGTTCGACCGGATCGGCGAGGACGTGCGCCTCGCGCAGGCTGGCCAGCCAACTGTCCGCATCAGCGATCGACACCGCCTGGTTGTGATGGAAGCGATGGCCGCGCGATTCGCGGCCGCTGACGAGTCCCATCAATTTCGCATCAATGACCTGGTCGCCGTGCAGGATCACGAGCCAGTGCACCGGCCGCACGAAGGCATAGTCGTGATCGCCCCAGCGCATCGGCTTGGGAATCGGCAACGCTTTGAGCGCATCTACGATGATTTCCGGCAGCAGTGCGGCCAACGGCTGGCCCGCCTGCTCGCTGCGGAAAACATACCAGGCACCCTTGTCAGTCTCGAGTTTCTGTAGCTGCTCGACCGTCGTGCCGCAGGACGCGGCGAAGCCGGCCAGCGCCTTGCTCGGCTGACCATCGCTGCCGAAGGCAGCGGCAGCGGCGGGGCCACGGCGTTCGATAGTCTGATCGGGCTGGGCTTGCGCAACGGATGGCAGCCGCACGGCAAGGCGGCGCGGCGTGCAATATGCGGCGGCGGCATCGGCTGGGATCGCAAAGCCGCGCTTGTTGAGTCCATCCAGGATGCCGGCAGCGAAGGCGTTGGCAAGTTCGTCGATCGTGCGCGTTGGCAGTTCTTCGGTACCGATTTCGATAAGCAGCGCCTGCTCAGCCATGGGCCTTCTCCTGGCGATTCTTCAGTCCGGGAAAGCCGAGCTTCTCGCGCTGCGCGAAATACGCCTCGGCCACGCCGCGGGCCAGCGTACGCACCCGCAGGATGTAGCGCTGGCGTTCGGTCACGCTGATCGCGCGGCGCGCGTCGAGCAGGTTGAAACTGTGCGAGGCCTTGCACACCTGTTCGTAGGCCGGCAGCGGCAGTTTTGCCGCGATGAGCTTTTTCGCCTCGGACTCGCAGACGTCGAACCAATGCAGCAGCTCAGTAACGTTCGCGTGTTCGAAGTTGTATGTGGATTGTTCCACTTCGTTCTGGTGGAACACGTCGCCGTAGGTGACCACGCCGTGCGGCGCGACGGTCCAGACCAGGTCATAGACGTTGTCGACGTTCTGCAGATACATCGCCAGGCGCTCCAGGCCATAGGTGATTTCACCCGTGACCGGACGGCATTCGATACCGCCGGCCTGCTGGAAATAGGTGAACTGGGTCACTTCCATGCCATTGAGCCAGACTTCCCAGCCCAGGCCCCAGGCGCCGAGCGTCGGCGATTCCCAGTTGTCCTCGACGAAGCGCAGGTCGTGGGTCAGCGGGTCGAGTCCGAGCGCACGCAGCGAGCCGATATACAAGTCCAGAATGTTGTCCGGGTTCGGTTTGAGCACGACCTGGTATTGGTAGTAGTGCTGCAGGCGATTCGGGTTTTCGCCGTAGCGGCCGTCGGTAGGCCGGCGCGACGGCTGCACGTACGCCGCAGCCCAGGGCTCGGGGCCGAGCGCACGCAGGAAGGTGGCCGGATGGAACGTGCCGGCGCCGACTTCGGTGTCGAACGGCTGGATCAGTACGCAGCCCTGTTCCGCCCAATAGCGGTTGAGGGTCTGTATCACGTCCTGGAACGTGGGCGTCGGCGTAGACATGGTGTGGCTCACGAAAGGGCTACGGCAAAGCGCGCTAGTATAGCCAGCGCTCCGCCGTCCCACAGGAATCGCCATGGCCACCAACCCGCAGCGCCCCGTCGCGGCCAATGCTCCGGCGCCCACCGCCGCGAGCACGCCGGTCAAGCTGGGCCTGCACGGAAGGCTGGAGCTCGACGAAACCCTGATGGCGCTGGTGCAGGATGGCCTGCTCGCCGCCGAGGACGCGCGCCGCATCCGCGCCGACTCGCGCAGCACCAAGGACAAGCTCGCCCTGCACCCGCTGGTCCTCGTGGCCAATCTCAAGCCGATCGACCAGCGCAATCCCGGCAAGCCGCTGGGCCTGGAGCTGCTCACGCAATGGCTGGCGGAAAAGTCCGACCTGCCGTATCTGCGTATCGATCCGATGAAGATCGACGTCAAGGCGGTGACCCAGGTCATCTCGCACCAGTACGCGACGCGCTATCGCATCCTTCCGGTCGCGGTCGCGCCGGAGAAGGTCACGATCGCCTCGGCTGAACCCTTCGACGCACGCTGGGTCAACGACCTCGGGCACATCCTGCGTCGCGAGATCGTGCGGGTCGTATCGAGCCCGCTCGACGTCAACCGTTACCTTGCCGAGTTCTTCGGCGTACAGCGCTCGATCCAGCGCGCCAAGGACGCCAAGGGCGACAGCGGCTACGACCCGTCGACACTGCTGAACTTCGAGCAGCTGCTGGAGCTCGGCAAATCCGGGGACATCGGCGCGGACGACCGCCATGTCGTGCACATCGTCGACTGGCTGCTGCAATACGCCTTCGATCAGCGCGCCTCGGACATTCATCTGGAGCCGCGACGCGAAGCGGGCAACATCCGCTTTCGCATCGACGGCAACATGCTCAAGGTGTTCGAATTTCCCCCGCCGGTAATGACGGCGGTGACCGCGCGCATCAAGATCCTCGGTCGCATGGATCTTGCGGAAAAGCGCCGGCCGCAGGACGGGCGCATCAAGACGCGTTCGCCGGGCGGGCGCGAAGTCGAGCTGCGCCTGTCGACGATGCCGACGGCTTTCGGCGAAAAGATCGTCATGCGCATCTTCGACCCGGACATCGTGGTCAAGGAGTTTCGCCAGATCGGGTTCTCCATGGATGAGGAAAACCTCTGGCGCTCGATGGTCGAGCGGCCGCACGGCATCGTGCTGGTGACCGGTCCCACCGGCTCGGGCAAGACGACGACGCTGTATTCGACGCTGAAGCATCTGGCCACGCCGGATCTCAACGTCTGCACGGTGGAAGACCCGATTGAAATGGTCAGCCCCGAGTTCAACCAGATGCAGGTGCAGCCGGCCATCGACCTGGATTTCGCCGCGGGCGTACGTACGCTGCTGCGCCAGGATCCGGACATCATCATGGTCGGCGAAATCCGCGACCTCGAGACCGCGCAGATGGCCGTGCAGGCGTCACTGACGGGTCACCTGGTGCTGTCGACGCTGCACACCAACGACGCGCCGACAGCCGTCACGCGACTCCTTGATCTAGGCGTTCCGCATTACCTGATCCAGTCGACCTTGACCGGCGTCGTGGCGCAACGCCTAGTCCGCACGCTTTGTCCACACTGCAAGACGGCACTGCCGGTGGAGCCGCGCGCATGGGACGCTCTGACGCACCGCTGGAACCTGGCGTTGCCCGAGCGCACGCAGGGGCCGGTCGGCTGCCTCGAATGCCGCAATACCGGGTTCCTTGGCCGCACCGGCATCTATGAGATGTTGCGCATCACCACCAAGCTGCGCCAGCTGATCCAGGCCGATACCGACCTGGTCAAGTTCGGCGAGGCGGCGCTGAGCGATGGCATGCGGCCGCTGCGCATATCCGCCGCGGCCCAGGTCGCCCGCGGCGTGACGACCGTGGCCGAGGTCATGACGGTATTGCCTCCGATCGAGTAGCGGCGTGGATCGACTCCTCATCCTTCAGACCGGCACGACCTTGCCGCGGCTCGCGGCGCGGCGTGGCGACTTTGCCGCGTGGTTCATCCGGGCCGTGGGCCTGCGGCGCAGCGACGTCGATACCGTGCGCGTGGATCGCGGCGAAGCGTTGCCATCGGCTGGACGCTTTGCTGCGGTTCTCGTGACCGGCTCGGCGAGCATGGTGACCGAGCGCGCCGACTGGAGCGAACGCACCGCCGCGTGGCTTGCCTTGGCAGCGCGAAGCAATGCCGTGCCGGTACTCGGCATCTGCTACGGCCATCAGTTGCTGGCGCACGGCCTGGGCGGCCGGGTGGACTGGAATCCCCTGGGGCGGCAGATCGGCACTCAGTCGCTGCAGACGGCTGCGCAGGCGACGACCGATCCGCTGTTCGCCGCAGTGGCTCCCGGGTTCCGTGCGCAGACCACTCACCAGCAATCCGTCATCGAGGCACCGCCTGGTGCACAGGTACTGGCGAGCTCGTCACTCGACCCGCATCAGGCGCTGCGTTTCGGCGAGCGGGCCTGGGGGCTTCAATTCCATCCGGAGTTCAGTGCGGGAATCATGGCGGGCTATATCCGTGGCCGACGCGAGCGCCTTGTCAGTGAAGGGCTGGATCCGGCACGGCTACTGCGCGAATGCGGCCCGACGCCGCAGGCGCGCTGGCTGCTTCGGAGTTTCGTGCGGCTGGCGCGGGTTGGCGGCCTGTGAGCTTCATCGTCGCGGCTGCGACGAGTAGAAATGTGCGCTGGTCGACTTTGGTCGAAGGTTCCGGGCGAGAGATCTTCCAAACTTGCGCGAGTCGTTACCTGGATTCGTCAGCGTTGCAAAAGCAAACGCCGCGCAGTGCGCGGCGTTTGGATGTCTTGCGGATCGGGCCTTGCTGGCCGCAGAAACGCAGAGAGCATTACTTGCGGCCCTTGCCGCCCTTGCGCAGACCAGCCAGCGGATCCGGCAGCTTCAGGCCGCCCAGATAGTCGTTGATGGCTTCGTTGGTCACATCGTACAGCGGGCGGCCCATCACGGCTGCTGCTGCCTTGAGGCTGTCGCGCATGCG
>JAAFHE010000130.1 GCA_013298265.1 Lysobacterales bacterium
TTCGCCATGGCGCAGGGCTTCGCGAGCACGCTGGCCGACCGCGGGCGCGATGATATCGCGCTGATCTTGCGCGGTGGTTCCAGCGATTCGGAACTCAACTCGGTGCTGACGCGTGAAGTCGCCACGCTGATCATGCAGGCTCCCGGCATTCGTCGCGGCGCCGACGGCAAGACCGAAGCGGCGTCGGAGCTCGTCGTCATTTCCGAGCTGCCCAAAAAGGGTGAGCCGCCGCCGCCGCCGGGCAAGCGCGCAACGGGCGTGAACGTGACGCTGCGCGGTGTCGAATCGCTTTCGTTCACGCTGCGGCCCAACCTGCGCCTGAGCGAAGGTCGCATGTTCCAGTCGGGCCTGCGCGAAATGATCGTCGGCCGCGGCGTCATCAGCGCGTTCGACGGGGCCGAGATCGGCAAGGTCGTGCGCATGCGCGGTTCCGACTGGACGGTCGTCGGCGTGTTCGAATCGGGCGATGCGAGCGAAAGCGAAGTCTGGGTAGATCTCGGTACAGCGCAGACGACGTTCGGACGCGGCGGCAGCGTCAGCTCGGTGCTGGCTCAGCTCGAGGGCGACGGCGCGATGGACAAGCTCAAGGCCTCACTCGCGGCCGATCCGCGTCTGGCGAGCGACGTCACGACGCAGCGCCAATACCTCGGTGCACAGACCAAGGACTTCCGCCGCATGATCGAAACCCTCGGAAAGTTCCTCGTAGTCGTCATGGGACTGGGGGCGATATTCGCCGCACTCAACACGATGTATGCAGCCGTTGCCGCGCGTGCTCGCGAAATCGCGACGTTGCGGGCGATCGGTTTTGGCTCCATGCCGGTGCTCGTGTCGGTCATGATGGAGGCGCTGCTGTTGTCGGCGCTTGGCGGACTGCTCGGCGCGACGATCGCGTACGTGCTGTTCAACAACGTCTCGCTGTCGACGCTTGGCGCCAACTTCACGCAGGTCGTCTTCAGCTTCAAGGTGACGCCAGCGCTCGTCGGCAAAGGCATGATCATTGCGGTTGTCATCGGCTTTCTCGGCGGCCTGCTGCCGGCCGCGCGCGCCGCGCGCCTGCCGATCACGACCGCGTTGCGCGAACTCTGATGCAACGGTAAGGCCATGTTGCAACGCCCGTCGCGGAACTGCCTGCGGCGGGCGTTATCCTTTTCGCTTGGCCGGTTTGGCCTTTGCGGGATGAATCGAATGAAGCTTGATCTGGGTTGCGGCCTGCGCAAACGCGCGGGTTTTCTCGGCGTGGACGCCTCGCCCGATTGCGATGCGGATTTCGTCCACGACCTGCGCCAGCGGCCTTGGCCGTTCGACGACGCCAGCGTCGACGAGGTGTATTGCTCGCATTTCCTTGAGCATCTGGACGGGGCGGAACGTATCGACTTCATGGACGAGCTGTACCGCGTCATGAAGCCCGGCGCGAAGGCGCTGTTCATTACGCCGTACTGGACCTCGGTCGGCGCGGTGCAGGATCCGACCCACAAATGGCCGCCGATCGCCGAGCAGTCGTATCTGTATTTCAACGCCAGAGCCCGCCGCAGCATGTATGTGGAGCACTATGCGATCCGCTGCGATTTCGACGTCGAATTCGCCGGCGTGCTTGTGCCGGAGATCGCGCGGCTAGGGCCGCAGGAGCAGGCGTTCGCGAAGAATCACTATTTCAATGCCGTGCCCGAGCTGCATGCGCAGCTGACCCGGCGCTGAGACGGGCCATCGCGGCGCTCAGGTCTTGTCGCGTGCCAGCGTAATGATGGCGACGCCGCCCAGGATCACCGCCATGCCGACAATATCGAGTGCGTGCACGCGTTCGTTCGCGAGCAGCGCGCCGAACAGCACGGCGACCGGCGGATTGACGTAGGCATAGCTCGTCGCCAGCGCGGGCCGTACCGTGCGCAGCAGATACAGGTACGCGCTGAAGCCGATGATGGAGCCGAACACCGCGAGATAGGCCAGCGCCAGCGTCGCGCGCAGCGTCGGCGCGACCGGCAGGCCATTGCCATTGATCAGCGCGAGCAGGGTCAGCGCGATGCCGCCGGTCAGCATCTGTGCAGCGGTGTTCATCATCGGCTCGGGCATGTCCTGGCGCTTGGACCAGAGCGAGCCGAAGGCCCAGCTCGCCGCCGCAGCGAGCAGCGCGAGTGCGCCGAGGCGAGAACCGGCCAGGTCACCGCCGATATTGAGCAGGATCACGCCGGCGAAGCCGATCAGCAGTCCGATCAGTTCCAGGCGCCGCGGCCATTGCCCGAACCAGGCGCCGAACATCGCCGCGAACAGCGGCATGCTGGCAACCGCGACTGCCGCCAGGCCGGACGAGACGGTCTGCTGCGCCCAGCACACCAGGCCATTGCCGAAGCCCAGCAGCAGCGTGCCGGTGACGGCACAATTGCGCCATTGCAGCATTGTGGGTTTTGCAACACCGCGCCAGCGCAGGAACGCATACAGCGCCGTGCCGGTGATCAGAAAGCGCAGCGCCGCCATCGTGAACGGCGGATAGCTTTCCAGTCCGATGCGGATTGCGAGATAGGTCGAGCCCCAGACCAGATACAACGACACCAGGGCCAGCGGCACGAGCACACGCGGCGAAAAACGCGGCGCGGCGGTGGGTGCAACAGAAAGCGGTTCGCTCATGACACTCGCAGGTAAACGGCCCCCCGCTTCCTAGTCGAATCATCCTACGCGCGCGCGACGGGGCCAGACAGCGCCACTGTTCATATCGCCTGCGGAACCACTTCGGTTTCGCGCGCGAGTAGCTGGCGCTTGCGTGCAAGGCCCCAGCGGTAGCCACCGGGACTGCCATCCTCGCGCACGACGCGATGACACGGCACGACGATGGCGAGCCGGTTGCTCGCGCAGGCCCGGGCGACGGCGCGCACCGCGCGCGGCGAACCGATCGCCTGAGCCACCGCGCTGTAGCTGCGCGTCTCGCCGGCGGGAATACGCGTGAGCGCCTGCCAGACTCGCCATTGGAACGCGGTAGCACGCAGGTCGAACGGTGGCATCGGTGTATCGCTCGCTTCGCTCCAGCCCAGATTCGCATGCACCTGTGCGATCACCCGGGCCAGCCATTCATCGCGCCCCGCATCGACGCGCTCGCGCTGCGCCGCGGGAAACTCGCGTTCGAGTTCCCCGCGCAGTTCATCTTCGTCGGTGCCGAGCAGAATCGCGCAGATGCCGCGTTCGGTTGCGGCGACGAGCAACTCGCCGAGCGGGGTTGTCAGCGTGGTATAGCGCAGCGTCGCGCCCGCACCGCCGCGGCGGTAATCGGCCGGGGTCATGCCGAGCAGCGTGTCGCTCTTCTCGTAGACGCGGCTGCTTGAACCGAAGCCCGCCGCGTAGACCGCGTCGGTGACCGACTCGCTGTCGCGCAGCGCGGCCTTGAGGCGGCCCAGGCGTCGGCTCGCGGCGAATTCAGCCGGACTCATGCCGTAGCGGGCGCGGAAGCGGCGCTGCAGATGGCTCGGCGAAAGACCGACCGAGCGCGCGAGGGTCTGCAGGCTCGGCGCATCTTCCGCGCTGCTGATCAGTTCATGCGCCTGTGCGATCGGATCGGGCGCGGCGGTGGCGGCGGATGGACTCACGGACATGGCGGCGGATTCCGGCAGTTGCGATGGGCGCAGTCTGCGCGCGGACACCGGCGCCGGCCATCCGTATCTTGCGCGCGGCCGCGTCGGAAGCTGCCGCGCGGCGGCGTCGGAATCGGGCGCGGTCGAGCAGCGCGAACAGGCTGCGGACCTTGACCGCGGCGCGTGTGCCGAGCCGGTCGCGGTAGCGCAGGAGGTTGGGGCAGGTGTCGCTGTCGAGCGCCTTGCCGCATCGACATGACCACAGGCATCCACTGCGGCGGCGCGGTACGCATCGTGGCCAGCATCGAAGATCCCACCGACCTCCGCGCCATCCTTGACCACGTCGAAGAGCGTGGCGCGCCGGAGGCCGCGCACTACCGGACTGGTCCCCGCGCGCAGCCCGCCGCGGCCGCGTGGGGCCCGTCGGGCAGGAGGCGAAACCGCGAAGCCCGGAACAAAACACGATGCGGCAACGATCCCGCAGGGCTGTGCGCGGGCCGCTAACCCGAATAGATGCGAAACGGCTGCAGACTGCGCGCCGGAGCGACCCTGCAAGGCTGAAAACCCACCCGTAGATGTCTGATCCGCGCCCAAGGCAGCGCTTGCGAGACGAACACCTACCCGGCAGACTGGCTGAAAAGAGCGTTTGAATTTCCTATGCGCTCAGCAGGCTTTTTGCACGTCGGACGCGTATTAAAAACATCTTGGAATCGAAATTTCAACTCACCAACGCTCTTTACCTGGAAGGAACACGCGTCATGAGAAATCCTCAAAGACTAGCAAGCATTTTCTCTTCGCTGACACTGCTCGTTGCGGGCTTCAGTGGCGAGGCCAGTCACGCCGCCGATGCACCCGAAGCCACCCAGAAGTCCTACTACCTGCAATGCGGTGGCTCGGTGAGCAATTGCCCCTATCTGCTCAACGACAAGCGGCAATACTGCCCCGCAACCCTGAGTAGAAAGGCGTTTACCGGCGCCTTGGTTCATATGAACTATCACGACCAGAAGATGTACCCCACGCTGCATTGCTTCTATGCCGGCGGCACGCATACGCCGCAACAGCTTATTCAAGCGGCTGACACGACGTACCCGGGGAACAATTGGACTCCGGTGCCGCCGCCTTTACCCATGTGACCCCAGCGCCGAGCGAAAGCGCGAGTCGCCTCCTCGGCGTAGCTGCAGGCTTCTGGCGGCGACACGCCTGGGCAGCCTCGCGTCAGCTCTGATGCTTTTGACCGGAAGCTCCGGGAAATTTGAGAGGACAAATCCTGCATGGCCAGCGCTCCCTGCCGTGCACTGAGCTTGCCTGACCATGCTGCTGCTCCACATCCCTGACGCCGTGTAGCGATTGCCGGCCGAGCAGCTTGGCGGCATCCGCCCGGGAAGCCCTGATGCCTCACAGCTGACGTGCCAGTCGCCGGCTCCACTTGTGCAGGGCTTCGTTTGGTTTCTGGCGCGCACGGCGCGCAGCGCTGGCGTGCCGGGACGACTCCGAACGCGGCCCGTCTGCCCGCGTTGGCCGCTGGCCGAACGCCTCGAAAATAAATGATCGACCAGGCCGCGAAAACTCGCGTTCGCGAAGCTGAGCCCATGCCACGCCTGGTTTCCAGGCACGCCGGCTCACTTGACGGTTCGCAGTTTTTCGAGGACGCCATGCTTTACATATTCCGCCCGTACTCCGCGGCCCTGCGACGAACAGCACTTTCGTTGCCGTCACATACAGCCACTCCCGCACGCTCCCAATGGCGGCTCCATTCGAGGCGACTGCCTATCTTCGCGAAGGAATGTTGCCTGCGTATCGGACGAAGGACGAAAAGCGGGCACCGCGATACGGACAGTTGTCCCGTTCCTGCGGCTGGCAGCGATCTTGGCTACGGCACAACCGCAGTCGCAGCGGCCGTCATTCCCGATTGAGTCGGCGTCTACCCAACTAGCTGCGAACGCGTAATCGCGACAGATCCGCGGCGCGGAATCAGCGGCCGGGCGTTCCGTCACATTCATCGCGCATGGCAACCGCGACCGGCGCGCGACTGCACGTCTCAACCTGGACAACGCGACAGTGCCGAGACTCGAAAGCCTCACATCGAAAGCAACCACAAAGGAGTTTTTTATGGGTATGAAAAGGCCGTCCGGCCTGCGCTGCGCGGTATTTTCGCTCGCCCTGACCGTGGGCCAGACCGCTACTGAAGTACAGGCGGGAGAATTGCACCTGCTGACTTATGGCGCGCCATCGATACTCGGGGCACAGGGGAATCGCCACGCCGATGTCGGACGTTTCGGTGTGTCTGACGATGGCCGCTACGTGGTGTTCGCGAGCGCAGCGAACAATCTGATGGCCGACGATCGCGGCGAGCTGGACGACGTCTATCTCAGTGATCTGCAAACCGGCGCGCTGACGCGTATCAGCCGGCGCCCCGATGGCGGCGAGCCGAACGGCGCAAGTTTTTCCCCGGCGATCTCCGGTGACGGGCGCTGGATTGCCTACATCTCGCGAGCAACCGACATGGGGCCGGCGGCTGCGCCCTGCGAGGCGTTCGGCGCCTGCGCTGCTTATCTGTTCGATCGCCAGAGCGGAGAGACCCGCTTGCTGACACCTTCGGTATTGCCTTCGTCGTCAAGCGTTCCGGCCGAGATCAAGAGCGTGGTGCTGTCAGCCGCTGGCGAGTATGTAGCCATCGTTACCGACGCGAGCATTGACGCGCTGGATACCGATGCCTCTGACGATGTCTACATCTGGTCGCGCGCGAGCGGCTCGCTCCTGTTTGTCAGCACCGATGGCAACGGAAATCCATTGCCGGGCCAGGTTGGAGCGGCGTCGGTGGCTTTGTCGGCAACGGGGCGGCAGCTGAGTTTCTCAATGCGTGCAGACCCTGATGTTGCGCAGTCTGGCGGCGTATACGTGCGTGACTTTCAGGCATCTACGGTCGATCGCATCACCCAGACACTTCCGAACACGACGGCGTCAACTACCGATACCGATCTGTCCGCCGACGGCCGTCTTGTGGCATTCAGCACCGGCGACGCACTGTTGCCGAGCGATACGAATGGTGCGGTGGATGTATATCTGTTCGATCGTGAAACACGTGCGTTCGAAGCGGTTTCAGTCGCAACAGGCGGCGTGCTTGCGGTGGGCGGACGCAGCGAGAGGGCTACGATCAGCGCCGACGGACGTTATCTCGCCTTTCGTTCGGAGGCGACGAACTTCGAGGCGGGCGTCAGCGGCTCGCATATCTGGCGCCGCGATCGCGTCAGTGGTACCACGACGCGTGTCACGAATTTCCCGGGTGTTCCAGGTTCCCAGAACTGGCACGAGGCTCCCGCTCTGAGCCGCGCCAGCGGCCGCGTACTGTTTACCTCCAGCCACGAAGGTCTGGTTGCCGGCGACAGTAACCGGCGCCGGGATGTGTTTGCGGTTGATCCTGACGGTACGACGCGCCGTGTGAGTCAGGCGGCTACGGCCTATCTTGCCGGCATGACGGACTGGGCATATGGATACCGGGCGCAGGGTATGGCGGTCCCGCTGGGAGATTCGGGCAGGGCTGTCTTCGTGGCGAACTCCGACAATATCAGTGCGGCGCGCGGCGGCGGGGTATTTCAGGGTGGGGTGGGTGCTCCGCCGCTGGTAGAGATACCCGTGGCCGCGTTCACGCCCTACGTTGACCCTCAACGCTATTCGCTGACGCTGGCCGGCGCTTCTGCAGACGGCAGCCGGCTGGTTGTGCGGCGCGAGGCGTTCAGTCTTAACACCAATGCGCTGAATTACAGCGAACCCTGGGATCTGTGGTATCTGAGCGCCACCGGTCAGGTGCGTATCGACGATCCTGCTGGGGTCGGCGCGGGCAGGCGTACGACGCAGGCACTGTTGTCGGACGATGGCCAGACGGCCGTGTTCCTTTCCTCGCCGGCGCTACCTGGCGGCGGAACGGGCGTGCCGCAACTGTTCATGTACCAGGCGGACACCGGACTGGTGACCCGTATTGACGTGACCGATCAAGGCGTGCCGGTCAATAGCCCGGTTCAGTCACGCATTGGCCTGTCGCGCAACGGCCGCTATACCGCATTGGTGACCGCGGCGGGCAATTTGGTGGCCGCAGATGCGGACAACAGTGTCGATCTGTTCCTGCGCGACAATCAGACCGGCCAGTTCACGCGCCTGCGCGATCCACAGACAGGCGCACCGCTGATGAATCAGTACTTCGGCACTACCCAGGTCATCGCCGTCTCCGACGATGGCAATGTAGTTGCTTTCGCCGGCTTGGTGCCCGGTGACAACGAAGAGATGCGGCTGCGCGTATTCGACCGGTCGGCGGCGCAGTTGACCCAGTTGTGTGCGGATAGGCGCAGTGAAGTCGTGCGTTGCGGCAACCCGACCATGAGCGCGGATGGCCAAGTGGTCGCATTTGTCGCGCTGGAGGCCCTGCTGCCCAGCGATACGGACGACCGGGCGGATATTTACAGCTATCGCCGTGACCTGGGCTGGCTGCAGCAGGAAAGCCTGGACATCCACGGGCAGGGCGGGCGCCGCGGACGTGCCCAGCCGCGCCTTTCCGCAAGTGGCAATACGCTGGTGTTCGAGGCGCGCGGTGGTGGCTGGACTACGACGCCGCAAACTACCGGAGACCGTGACTGGCTGATGACGCAGGTCGAAGCGGACCCCATCTACGCGGACGGCTTCGGAAATTCCTCTCAGTGAGTGGAACTAGGGCGTGTTAACACTATTGGTTAGTCGATCGAAATCTGTGACAATTCGCACATGGAGATCACTGCTGAGCAATTCTCAAAAATTGAACATTGCCTGCCCCGGCAGCGTGGCAATGTCAGCC
>JAAFHE010000132.1 GCA_013298265.1 Lysobacterales bacterium
GTTCGCGCCGTATGAGCCTCACATCGGGATTGGTCGCTGTGGCGTAGGACTGCATGGTGCGCAACTGCACCTCGCGGGCGTCGATCTGGCCCTGCAGTTCCGACGCCGCAAGCACGATGGCTTCGTCGGTGCCGCGCAGGCGCGAGTAGCCGCTGGAGGATTCAATATCGCGCAGCGCCTGATCGGCGGTGCGTAGCTGGGCGCGCGCGGCTTCGAGGGCGCTGTCGTAAAACTCGGCGCGGCGGCGCGCTTCCTGTTGCGACATGGCGCGAGACAGAGCGTGGAACTCGTCGATGTACGCGTTTGCGATGGCTGCCGCCTGTTCCGGATCGTGGTCCTCGGTAGTGATGACGACGATGCCGTCCTTGCCGGCGCGGATGTCGGTGACGGCGTCCAGCTTGCGCCGGATGTCATCAGCCGATTGGAGCCCGTAGCGCTCGCCCAGCGACCGGTTCTGCGCAACCGCGTCGCGGATCGTGCGGCTGCTGAGGATGCCGACCACGAGATCAGTCGGGTTTTTCAATGTCAGCATGCTGTTGCCGATCAGGCTTTCGCCTCCGAACTGCGTCTGCATCGTCGAGACCGTCGACTGGTTGTACTGCGGCGGCAGGATGCTCGCGGTACCGGTATAGACGGGCTTTGCCAGAATGTTGAGCAGCAGCACGCCGCAAGCCACCGCGGCCGGCGCCCCTAACAGCAGCCACTTGCGGCGCGCAAGCGCGACGGCGAGACCCAGCAGGCCGGGCGCCGTCAGGTCGATGCTGTCAGCGTTCGCCTCCATCAGCCGTCTTTGAGGATCTTCAGCCCGGCGGCGCCGAGGCCGAACTGGTAAAGCACCTGGGTCCAGTCCTTGAGCCTGCGCACGACGCCGACGCGGTCGACTTTCTCCGGCACGATGATGGTGTCGCCCGGCAGCAATGCAGGGCGGGCATCGCGTTCGCGCACGAGACTGCCATCGGCACGCACGATGTAGATCCACGACTCGTTGGCACTCGGCAGCGCCACTGCCTGCTGCAGATATTCGCGCAGCCGCTTCCCCGGGCGGTAGATGAATGAAGTTTCCCGATAGACCGCGCCAACCACTTCGATGGTTTCTGGTACGGGCGGCACATAGATCATGTCGTCCTGCTCGGCGCGCAACGCCGGCAAGTCCCGCGGGTTGCGTGTACCAGGCGGCAGGTCGAGCACAATGCGACCCGTCGCACGGACGCTGCGCAGCTTGCCGATGAGCCCGCTGATCGCTTGTGCCTCGGCCGGCAAGGCGATGGTTTCATTGGCGTCGAGCACGTTGCGGGAACGGTCGATAAGGTGGCGCTGATACTCTTGTTCCAGCTTGTCGATGGCTTCGCCGATGCGCTTTTCCTGTTGCCGCCGAACCGATTCGCGGTTGAATTCAATGCCGAAAACATAGGCGTTAGGGGTCACGCCACCGGCTTTTTCCAACGCAAGAGGCCAGGTCTCGTTGGGCTGCAGCGGATAGAGTCCGGGACGGTTCACTTCGCCTTCAACGCGCACGTAGACAGCGCGGTCGTGCAGCGGTACGCGAAAATCGCCGCGCGCGAACACCGTGACGATGTCGTTGGGCTGGAGCAGCAGATTCTGCTCGGGGTCGCGTTGCAGTACTGCCCGGCCCAGATCGAACGGTACCAGCTCGGCGCGCAGGTTCTGTTCGTCAATGCGCTCGACTACGGCGTAGTCCCAGTGGATGTCCGGAAAGTCCGGCTTTACGTCGGTTTTCTCGGTTGCGCGCAGCAGATCGACAAGGTGGCTGCGTTCGTTGCGCGCAATCCAGTAGCCGGGATTGACCAGCGCTTCACGCGACGGAATGACGTCGGAAACCCGCAATCCCGGACGCCACGGATAGCGGATCGGCTGGGCGACCTGGCCGCGCAGCGTCACCGCGTTGGTGAAACGCGGCGAAATCGGCGCGATCAGCACGAGGTCGCCGTTGCGCACCGGCTGGCGCAGGTTTTCGGCATTGATTTCTAGCTCAACGATCTCGCGATGACTGCCACTGACCACCCGCTCGATCGTTGCGCGGTGGACTGCGGCGGTCGAATCCAGTCCGCCGGCATAGCCGATCAAATCTCCGAGGGTGTCGCCGTTGAGCTGGAAACGCGCCGGACGCGATACGCTTCCGGCGACTGCGGCGACGCCGCGGACGGGCGGAATCACAATCACATCGTCGGGCTGGAGTCGTGCATCGCCGTCCCGGTGCCCGTTCGCGATGAAATCGTACAGATCGATCTGTGCGACCTGCGCGTTGCCCCGGCGCAGCTCCACGCGGCGCAGGTCGCCTTCCGGTAGCGGGCCGCCCGCCTGGAAAATCGCGTTGATAAGCGTTGAGAGGCTATTGACGGTGTACGCGCCAGGCGTCTTGGCGAAGCCGGTCACATAGATGCGGATGGAATGCAGCTGGCCAATGCTCACCGACAAATCAAAGCCGGTATAGCTGCGTCCGATGGCGGCGCGCAGGTGCCTGGCAAGGTCGCCGAAGCGCACGCCGGCGACGCCGATGTCGCCGATTTTCGACAGTCCGACTGTGCCGTCCCGCGCGACCGTGGTGCGTATGTCGAGTTCGATCGATCCCCACGCGCGAATGATGAGGTCATCGCCTGGGGCGATAACGAAGTCGGCAGGGACATTCGCCTGGTCTACGGCGTCGAAGCTGCGCGCCGGATCTCGGAACAATTCCATTCCGTAGAGCGGCAGCGGCGCGCCTAGCGTCTGTTCAACCAGTGCCTCGAACGTGCTTCGTGGCGCGGGTCTGCGTGGCGCCTCTGTCGCGACTGGCGGCGGGCTCCAGTTACATGACCAGGGTGTTGGTGCGCCGCAGCACGGCTTGTCGCCGACGCTCTGTGCTGCAGGCGGCGATACGGCCGGCGGCTTACGGTCGTCCAGGCGCAGGGTAGGGTAGTCCAGGGTTGGCCGCAGAGAACGACTAAGCGTGCCCTTGTCCGTACTCTGCTCTGGAAGTTCCGCGTCTGCCGGCAGCCCTGCCAGTTCGGACAGGCTGAGGCCGCTGCCCTCCTCGCTGGCCTGTGCCGCGCCACTTAGTTGCATCGCCAGCCATAGCATGCCGATGCTTAGCGCAGTCGCGACGCGATGTGTCCTGTGCGGAGCCTTAGCCCGGACTGCGTCCACTGATCCTCCCTCACCGGTGTGACGGCAATCGACAGCTTTGACGAAGTGCGGCCTACTATTATCACATCACATAAGTTTGCCAAAGTTTTCCAAGGGTAGAGCTACAAAAGGTAGAGATACACTAGTATGCGTCGACCCGCCGTCATTGGCATGAGGTGCATCCGTGGCAGATCCGGGACCTGATCACGAAGTCCGAGCGGTCAGGCATGTGCCCGATTCCGTGCTCGAACTGCTGCAGAAGCGCTGTGAGGCCGGTCGGTTTTCCCGTGCCCGCCTGCGTTATCTGCGCAAACGATGGTTCTGGATCATTTCCATCGGCGGAACCCGGCTGGTGAAACGCGCCGTCGACGCGGTCGGTGCGGGCTGCGGCCTAGTCGTGCTGTCGCCGCTGATGCTGCTGACGGCGCTTGCCATCAAGCTCGACGATCGCGGTCCGGTCATTTTCTGGCAGACCCGTGTAGGCCGCTGGGGGCGCGAGTTCCGCTGCCCGAAATTCCGTTCCATGCACATCGATGCAGAAGCGCGCAAGGCAGCCCTGCTCGCGCAGAACCAGCACGCCGAGGGCGTGACGTTCAAGATGCGGGCCGATCCTCGTATTACGCGCGTGGGCCGTTTCATCCGCAAGGCAAGCATCGACGAACTTCCGCAGCTGTGGTGCGTGCTGCTCGGCCAGATGTCGATAGTGGGGCCGCGTCCGCCGGTACCGTCTGAAGTGGCCCACTACACGTTGCAGCAGCGACGTCGGCTCGATGCCATTCCGGGACTCACGTGCTTCTGGCAGGTGCAGGGTCGCGGCGACCTGGCGTTTGCGCAGCAGGTCGAGCTCGATCTCAAATATGTCGACAGCCAGAGCCTGTGGCTGGATATCGTTCTGATCGCGAAAACGATACCTGCCGTTCTCTTTGGACGGGGCGCCTATTGATGGCTGCTGTAACGACGACGGCCACGAGCGCGGCAATTCTCATCGGCGGTGCGGCGCCGGATTCCCAGCGTCTGCCGTTTACCACACGTATACCCCGCCACTTGCTCAGCGTGGCCGACAAGCCGTGGTTGCAGCACATCGTGGAAGCGCTGCGGGACGCGGGTGCTCTGCGGATCTACTGCTTCGACGCGCTGGCGCCGGAACGCACGCGGGAATTGCTTGCCGACGGCACGCGGTGGGGCTGCACGATCACGCACCACGCCGTTGCCGACCCAACCTGTCCCTGCGGCGTGCTGGGGCGCGTCGATCTTGGCGAAGGTCCGGTCTGGGTGGTCGATTCAACCGACTGGCCCGCGCTGGACAGCGCCGACACCGCGGCGCCGCTGCGCTTGGTCACCCGTGCCGGCACCGCGGTCGGGTGGGCACTGCTGGATGCCGCAACGCGGCGTCGCATTCCGGCGACATTGCCGGTGTGCGCCTGGGCAGCGTGGCTAGAACGCGAAGTGCCGACCGTGCGCTGCAGCCGTTCGGTACACCAGTTGCGTGACGGTACATCGCTGATCGAAGCTCAGCGCGATGTGCTGGAAGGACGCCATCCTGCACATATCGATGCAACGCCGGCGGAGCCGGGCGTTTGGGTTTCGCGCAACGTCCGTATCCACCCGGCGGCGCGCGTGCGTCCTCCGGTACTGCTTGCGGCCGATAGCTGGTTGCAGGCCGATAGCTGCACCGGACCCAACGCTGTCATCGGAGCCGGCGCGGTCGTGGGTGCGCACAGCATTGTCAGCGACGCCTGGCTGGGCCGAGCGACCGTTCTGGGTGAAGGTCTGGAATTGCGCCGAGGCTGCGCATGGTCGTCGCGCATCTGGAATGCCGACGTTGCCGAAGAATTGCATATAGCTGACGGCCATCTGCTGACCAGCTTGCACGTTCCGGGTGTTGCCGAAGTCACGTTGAGCGTCGTTGCGCGCCTCGCAGCGGCGGCATTGCTGCTGGCATGTCTGCCCGTCCTCGCTCCGTTCGCGCTGTTCCAGCGCTTGCGCCGCGGCCGCTTGCGGTATGCCATGCGCATGGCGCGCTTGCCGGCGCCTGACTACCCGGAGCGCCGCAGCGAGAGTCTGCTGTCGGTCTGGCATGAGCACCCGTCACACTTGCGCGGTATTGGTCATTTGCTTGCGTGGACCCTGCCAGGGCTTTGGCATGTAATGTTTGGCCGGCTTCGCTGGGTCGGTATCGCTCCGCGCAGTTGGGAGACTATGCAGGCCGTACCGGATGAACTGCGTGCCGTTATCATCGAAGCGCATTGCGGGCTGATCGACGAAGCCTGGGTGCGCTACGGACCCTGCAGTGCGGATTGCCCCGACGTCGAAGAGCGTGTCTGGGCCGATGCCTACCAGACAGTGCAGCGCCAGAGGGGCTACGCGTTGCGACTGATCGCCAGCTATGTGCGGTGCGTCTGCGGCGGACGCCACGCGTCGGCTGCTGGCAGTGTGTCGAATCCTCCCACATCCTGAGAGTAACTTCAGATGACGCCTCCACTCGCTTCACTGGAAACAGACGGTGCGGTTACCGTAGTCAGGCTGCTGACGAGCAACCTCGATGCGTCGAACGTTGCTCAATTCAAGGAAGAGGTTGTCGGCCGAGTCGGCGGTGGCGGCGCATGGGTGATTGATCTGGCCAACGTAAGCTTCGTCGACAGCACCGGGTTGGGCGCGCTGGTTTCTTGCCTGCGGCGGTCGCAGGAGCAAGGCTGCCGTCTGGGATTGTGTGGTCTTCAGAAGCGCGTACTGGTGCTGTTCGAACTGGTCAGGCTGTATCGGATCTTCGACGTGTTCGAAACGCGCGAGGCCGCGGTAGATGCACTGGGCAAAACATGACAGAGCCGTTACTTGATCTCGACAGCGCACTGGAGTTTCTCGATGGCGACGAGGATCTGTGCGAGCAGATGCTCGAGGTGCTTCAGGTCGTGCTGGCGAATGCCGTCACGTCGCTGCCTGATCTGATCGCGCGCCGGAGCTGGCTGGAAACGCGGGATATCGCACACAAGCTCGTGCCGTCCCTGAGCATATTCAGTCCCGTCGTGGCAAAGCCAATGCTCGCACTGGCCTCGGCGCCACAGCCTTCTGCCGGGGAGTCCTATGAGGCAAAGGTCGCGCAGGTGCTGCAGTTGCTTGTGCGCTTGCTGCGTGAAGTCGAGCAGGAAGTCGCTTCGCGCGGCGGGGAATGACATGCCTGTCGCTGCCGGGCTTTCGCGTGATCGCCGAAAGCCATCGCGCCGGGTACGGCTTATGGAAGCTTGATCTCGCGCTGCCCGACGGCGGCACGGTCGAATGGTTCCCGCTCCCCGATCCGCCGCTACGCTCGTTGTAGTTTGCGGTCTGCGCCACCGCTGCCTCAGCGTTGGCGAGGTAGCCGTGTGCAAGTGTGAACTCGAACCGTGCGGCGGCGTCCTCTGGCAGGTTGTTGAGAAAGGAGCAGAAACTCCTTTCTCGATCGAACGGCGTAAGCAGAGCTCGCGCACGTTCTCCGAGAATCAATCGCTCACGCGATCGACTCTCGCGCGATCCGTTCCGGATCGCGCTAGCAGGCTGTTTCTCAACAGCCTGCTAGTCCGCATTTCTCACATCCGTTTGTGGCAAGCGCGGCGTCTCGGCGGCCGCAGTAGAAGGGGTGTGATAAAGGTGGGTCGGCTGCTGCGGCGCTTCACAGGTTCTGGTAGTTCGGTCCCGCACCGCCTTCCGGCGTGACCCAGGTGATGATCTGGTAGGGATCCTTGATGTCGCAGGTCTTGCAGTGCACGCAGTTGGCGGCATTGATCTGCAGGCGCTTGCCGGCGTCGTCGTTGACGATCTCGTAGACCCCGGCCGGGCAGAAGCGCTGGCACGGGTTCTGGTATTCCTCGGCGCAGCGCGTGACGCAGATGTTCGTGTCGAGCACCTTGAGGTGCACGGGCTGGTCCTCGTCGTGCTCGGTTGCGGCGAAATACACCGAGGCCAGGCGATCGCGCGGCGGCAGTGTGCGTTCGAGGAAATCGCGCTTGGGCTGTTCGAACTCGCCGACCTTGTGAAGCTGCTTCCAGTCGGCGTGGTTCTTCAGGGTCCACGGCGACAGGCCGGCGGTCAGCGTCTCCCAGCCGGCGTTGGCCAGCCCGAACCACAGTCCCTTGTGGAAGCCCGGCTTGATGTTGCGGACCTTGTGCAGTTCCTTCGCGACGGCCGAGGCGCGCAGCTTCGCGTCCCAGCCTTCGGGCACGCCGGTCGCGGCGATGTGTTCGGCCGCGAGCATGCCCGAGCGGATCGCCTGGTGCGTGCCCTTGATCTTCGGCACGTTGAGCAGGCCGGCGGCGTCGCCGATCAGCAGCGCGCCGGGCATCTCGCACTTGGGCAGCGACTGCCAGCCGCCGGCAGCGAGCGCGCGCGCGCCGTAGGACAGGATGCTGCCGCCTTCGAGCAGCGGCTTGACCGAGGGATGGTTCTTGAGCTGCTGGAACAGTTCGAACGGCGACAGCAGCGGGTCGGAATAGTCGAGCCCGGTGACGTAGCCGATTGCGACGCGATCCTGGTCGAGGTGATAGATGAAACTGCCGCCGTAGGTGGCGTTGTCGGCGGGCCAGCCCAGCGTGTGCACGACCTTTCCGGCTTCGGTGCGTCCCGGTGGCAGCTGCCACAGTTCCTTGATGCCGATGGACCAGGTCTGCGGATCGCAGTCTTTGTCCAGCGCATATTTCGCGATCAGTTGTTTCGAGAGATGGCCGCGCGCGCCTTCGCCGAGCACGGTGATCGGGGCGGTGATGTCGATGCCCGGCGTGTAGCCGGGCTTGTGCGAACCGTCCTTGGCCACGCCCATGTCGCCGATACGGACGCCGCAGACCGCGCCTGCCTCGTTGAACAGCGGCTCGGCCGCGGCAAAGCCCGGATAGATTTCGACACCCAGCGCCTCGGCCTGCGGGGCGAGCCAGGCGCACAGCGCGCCGAGCGATACGATGAAGTTGCCGTGGTTGTGCATCTGTGGCGGCACGACGGGCAGCTTCATCGCGCGCTCCTTGTCGCGCAGCCAGTAGAACTCGTCCCTGGTCACCGGTACGCAGATCGGCGGCGGATTCTTGCCCCATTCGGGCAGCAGTTCGTTAAGCGGCTCGGGCTCGATCACCGCGCCCGACAGGATATGCGCGCCGACGGTGGACGCTTTCTCGATGACGCAGACGCGGATGTCAGGCTTGAGCTGTTTGAGGCGGATGGCGAAGGCGAGACCGGCAGGGCCTGCG
>JAAFHE010000131.1 GCA_013298265.1 Lysobacterales bacterium
AGTCAGCAAGCGATGCAGCATTGACTCTGCCTCACCGAGTCGGCCCTGCGCGGCCAGCAGATTCGCCAGGTTGTTGGATGTGACCAGTACGTCTTCACTCTCTTCACCATACAATCGTGACTGACGCTGCAACACTTCTCGATAGAGAGCCTCCGCTTCAGCAAAGGAACCCTTTAGCTGCAAAAGCATGGCGTGTGAGTTGGCGGTTTGTAGCGTCAGTCGATTGTCGTCGCCAAGCTTTTTTTTGCGAATCTGCATCGCAGCAGCAGATGGCTCAATCGCTTCTTCAAGCTCATTTAGATGCGTCAGCAAAACAGCCAGGCTGTTCATCGCGTTTGCGGTATCAAGATGCTGATCGCCCAGGTTGCGACGGCGCAGCGCCAATGACTGGCGGTAATAGGGCAACGCCTCGCGGTAGCGGCCCTGCCTGGCAATAACATATCCCAGGTTGTTGGTTGCGTACGTGGTTTCTGCGTGTTCTTTGCCGTAGGTCGCGATTGTCATGTCGAGATTGCTGCGCAACATGATTTCCGCTTGTTCAAACTCGTCCATCGAGATAAGAACCCAGGCTAGATCGCCGCGACTGCTAACCGTTTCAGGATGCGATTCCCCAAGGTGGCGTTCTCGCAACGCCAATGCCCGCTGCAGTAGCGGGAATGCGCGCTCGGACTTGCTCAGCGCTGCATAGGCACGTCCCACAGCGTTGCGCAGCGCTGCGTCAACCTTGGGCTGCGTAGCGAACTGTTCAGTGATCGCGCGTTCTGCGGGTTCGAGTATCGCCCGATCGATGACACTGCGTACAGCATCCACGCCGTTCACCTGATTCCAAACCAACTTGAACGTTGCAAGCTGTTCGGTGCGTTCCGAATCCGACAAGGTTGCCGCCATGAGTCTTTGGTCCACCTGCCTGAGGACCTCATCGCTGAGTGCGCGAGCGGAGTTTTTCTGGTCGACCTCGACAAGTAGCTTGGTTTGAAAACTGGCGACATCCTCCAGCTCGCGTGCGCGTTGCTCTATCGCACGCGCCTGCCAAGTAACGCCGATCGCGGCGACAAGTATGGTCATCATCAGTGCGCCAAGTGCGCCGGTCGCCAGTCGATTGCGCTGAGCAAAACGACTTGCTGCGTACCATAACTGATCGCGGCGAATGCTGATCGGCCGGCGCTCAAGGTGATTGCGAAGGTCAGAAGCAAACGACTCAACGGTCGCGTAGCGATCGTCTGGGTGCTTATTTAGTGCATGGAGTACGATTCGATCGAGATCGCCACGCAGGGCGCGTTGTCGTGTACTTGCTCTGGAGCGATTTATCCGCGTGCTGTCGGCAGACCTGCGTCGACTAGGCGCCTCAGGACGCTGCTCCAGTATGCGCGTTCGTGCCTCGCTAAACGGCAATCCTGCAAGTTCCAGATACGGTTGATCGCACAGCAACTCGTATAGCAGCGTTCCGAGCGCATAAATGTCGCACGACGTACCTGCACTCTCGCCGCGCAGTTGTTCAGGAGCCGCGTTGGCAAGAGAAAAAGCGCGTAGCTCCAGCGCCGTTTCGGCAAACACGGCGTTTGTCCCTTCTACCGGGGTTAAAACCTTAGCTATGCCAAAGTCGAGCAACTTTGGTTCCTGCGTGGCGGTAAGTAAAACGTTGCCTGCCTTGATGTCTCGGTGAACGATCAGCTTTGCGTGGAGATAGGCCACCGCGTCCATCACCTTGAGCAGAATGGACAGGCGCGCTTCAATCGGTAGGTTGTTTCGGATTGCCGCAGCGACAATTGTGTCGCCTTCGACATACTCCATGACCACATAGGGCGAACCATTTTCGGTACAGCCAACGTCCAAGAATCGCGCAATATTCGCATGTGACAATCGCGCTAAAATCTTTTGTTCGCGCTGGAATCGCAATAGGAAGTGGTCATCAACGGTGGCGAATCTGAGACACTTGATTGCTACTGTCTGATCGACGTCTCCGTTTATCCGATGGGCACGGTAAACACGGCCCATACCTCCCGCGCCAATGCACAGCTCCACTTCGTAAGGTCCTAGTCGTGTGCCTGAAGACAATTCAGGGTCGAAGGCAAGTGCAACTGGCAATTCCGTCAAGTTGGGGCGCTGGGTCTCGAAACTCGCATCAGCATGCAGCATACGTCCGACGCGTTCGGCGATCTGAGGTGATTGCCGCGCGAGTTCAGCCAGATAGGTTTGGCGACGCTCCGGTATCAGCTCCAGCGCCCGTTCAAACGCGGACGTGATGAGATGCCAGGAGGGCTGATCGAGTACTTCGTTGTTCATGGCGCTATTCTCATGAGCAGACACGAGAACCTATTCGTCTTGTAGTCGAGTGTGCAACCATGCCCGCGTCGCACGCCACTGACGCACAACAGTCGGCACCGATACGCCGGTAGCTGCTGCGGCCTCTGCAACTGAGAGCCCGCCAAAGTAACGAAGCTCGACGATGCGTGCACTGCGCGGATCGATGGCTTCCAGTTCGCGTAGCGCCTGATCGACGCGCAGAATATCCGTCGACGATTCAGCGCTGGGAAGTTCAGACTCGTTCAAGCGACTTATAGATACGGTGATCTCCGCGCCACCACGCTTTTCGGCGGCGCGTTCGCGCAAATAGTCGATTACCACATGGCGGACGATTCTGGCCGCGGCGGCAAAAAAGTGTGCTCGGCCTTGCCAGTCGATGTCTCGCTGCCCGACCAAACGAAAATAGGCTTCGTGTGCGAGTTCGGTGGGTTGTAGCGTCATGCTTCGTGCATCGCGGAGCTGCTGATTGGCCAGCGCCCGAAGGTAGGGATAGACATTCGACACTAAAGCACTTTCTGCTTCGCGATCCCCGCCCTGCCAGCGGAGTAGCAGGTTTGTTATCTCCAGAGCTGTTTTGTCGGGCATGCGCGCAGCCTCTCGTGGGTCTGCTGAGTATATGCGAGCCCCGAGTAGGCGCTTCACAGATGGACGCGCGAATCGTTGCGCTATATCCGCTAAGGAGCCTCTGAATAGCCTCGCAAACTGCACGCCGTTTGGAATGACTTTGTTGCGGGTTGAAGTTTGCGAGGGCTTTTTCTGGCGATTTTCGCGCAGTCGAGCGCGTTTTCCCCTCTTACGCTGCCTGCGGACGCAGTTGTACTGTCGTCGCCAACAAGCGCTTTCGCGCGAGGGAAAGATTCGCCAGCGCAAGTAGCGTGACGACCTGTGCCGTGTTCTTTACCAAGCCCTTGAAGCGCACTTTCACCTAACCGAACACGCACTTCATGACGCGGAACGTATGCTCCACTCGCGCCCGGATTTGTGCTTTGCGCTTCTCCGCACGCATAGCGCGCACACGCTCTCGGGCGCGGTGGATCTTCTCTACTTCGGATCGACGCCGTGCGATCTTCCACTCGATGCATTCGGCGCACGTGACGTAATGCTGTGCTCCAACATACCCCGCGTCGCCATGCACGACCTCTTCCTTACCATGCAACAACGCGTCAATTTGCGAGACGTCTGATTCGTTCGCCGCTGTCGTCACGACTGTATGCACCAGGCCCGAGTCGACGTCAGCACCAATATGCGCCTTCATGCCGAAGTACCACTCGTTGCCTTTCTTTGTCTGATGCACCGGGTCCCGCTCACCGCTGGCGTTCTTCGTCGATGTCGGCGCATCAATGATGGTCGCGTCCACCATCGTGCCGCGCTTGACCATCAGGCCCTTGCGGGCAAGATAACCGTTCACACACGCCAGGATGTCCTCAGCCAGGTCGTGCTCTTTGATCAAGTGACGAAAATTCAGGGTTTTCGCGCGACCCGCGACATCTGCCCCCGCGCTCACTACACTCCCGCGCCCCGCGAGACACCGGAGCCGCAATGCAGATCGGTATCGATTTTGGAACCAGCTATTCGGCCGCGGCCGCCTATGTCGGGGACCGGCTCGAGGGTATTCGTTTCGGTGAGCAGGATCAGTTCCGCACGGCGGTGTTTTTTCCGGCGGCGGTGCCGGATCCGGCGGATTTCTATCTCGATGCCGAGCGCGAGCGGGAGGTGGAGGACTATGTCCGCTCGGCCCGTGCAGCCCAGCGCAGCGTGTCGGCCGCCCGGCAGCAGCGCCGCGAGGAAGCCGACGGCCTGAGCGGCCGGGACAGCGGCGACGCGCCGGGGTACGAACCGGCCGCGCGCAGTGATGCGGACCTGCGTGCGGCGGGCATACGCCATGTGCGGCGCAACTGGATGGAACGCCTGGTGCGCGAATCGCAAGGGGCGGTGGTCAAGGTCAACGATGCGCTGTTCGGCGACGAGGCGATCGACGCGTATATCAACGATGGACTGGGTCATCTGGTCGAGTCGCCCAAGTCCATGCTCGGCTACAAGCTGTTGCCGAATGCGCGCCGCGTCATCCTGCATATCGCCAGCCATGTGCTGGAGCACATTCGCCTGAGCGCTACACGCCAGCTCGGCGTGCCCGTGCGTACGGCGATCCTCGGCCGTCCGGTGGAGTTCAAGAGCGCGATGGGTGCCCAGGGCACGGCACAGGCGCTGGAGATGCTGACCGAGGCGGCGCAGTCGGCCGGCTTCGAGCAGATCGCGTTCCTTGAGGAACCGGCCGCCGCCGCGATGCACTACCACACCCAGCTAAGCGTGCCCGAGCGCAGCCTGATCGTCGATGTCGGCGGCGGCACCACCGACGTGGCCTTCGCCGAAGTCGGCGGCGATGCGGCCGCGGCGCGGATACTGGGCAGTTGGGGCCTGCCGCGCGGCGGTACCGACATCGACATCGAGCTGAGCCTCGCCGCTTTCATGCCGCTGTTCGGACGCGGCCATCACCTGATCCCGGTGCATAACTTCCGCGAGGCGGCCAGCGTGCACAGCCCGCCGCAGCAGAAGGAGTTCCGCGGGCATAACTACCGCGACGCGCCGCAGCCCTTCGGTGCGCGGCTGCAGGCCTTGCAGCGCACGGGGGCGACCTCGCTGCTGAACCGCGAGGCTGAACGCATGAAGATTGCGCTGGGCCATGTGGCTTCGGATCGTGTCGATCTCGATTTCATCGAAGACGGACTCGTCGCGGATCTCGATCGGCGTCACCGCGATCAGGCCTATACGGATTTCCTCGATCGCCTGGCCGCGCTGCTGCGGCGCGTGCGTACCGATATCGATGCGGTGCCGGATTCCATTTTCCTCACCGGTGGATCGTCGCGGGCGCCGTTGATTCGCGAGGCTGTGGCACGGGAGTTCCCCGGCATCCGGATGGTGATCGGCGATGCGTCACTGGGCGTGGTTTCGGGGCTCGCGGTGGCGGCGCGGCATTGGCAGTTGTAGCTTTCGTATCTGTCGTTTTCACGGACGCTTGATTCAGCCGGAAAGCAACCGCCGTGGTTCCGAGCGAGAGCCCTGCCCCACACGACCCTGAGAAAGACTACGGTGACGCAGGCGGTGTCGACCGCACAAACGCCAGCACGTCAGCCAGGGTCGGCGCGAGCCCGGTAAAGCGCAGTGCGGCGAGCACGCGGAAGTGGCCGGCGTGCGGATAGCGCCGGAAAGTGACGGGCACCTTGGCCTGTTCCAGCGCCGTGGCGAGCGACACGGCGTTGCGCGGCTGCACGATGCGATCGCGGTCGCCCTGCACGACGAGGAACGGCGGTTCATCGCCGTCGACGAAGCGCACGGGTTGCGAGGCTGGCCATTCGTCCGGGCTGCCGAAGACCTCGACCAGGGCGGGATCGGTCAGCGGCAGGAAGTCGTAGGGGCCGGCCAGGCCGATGGCACCGGCGAAATCGGCCGGCTTCAGGCCCTGGCTCGCGAGGTACTGCGCGTCGGTGGCCAGCAGCGCGGCGATGTGGGCACCCGCCGAATGGCCTGTGAGGAAAATGCGCCGGGGGTCGCCGCCGAAATCGGCGGCGTGGTCGATGGTCCAGCGTGCGGCCGCGGCGGCGTCGAATTCGAATACCGGAAACGGGCCTGCCGGGTACTTGCGGTAGTCGGCGATGACGGTCAGCACGCCGTTGGCCGCAAGCGCGCGCCCGACGAAGGCGTAGTCGCCACGCTCGCCGTTGCGCCAGCTGCCGCCGTAGAAAAACAGCGCCACCGGCAGCGGACCGGCGTTGTCGCCTGGTCGATAGACGTCGAGTTTCAGATCGTGTTCGGTCGAATAGGTGTGGGCGCTGGCTTCGATGCCGTCCTGCCCGCTGTTGACCGTGCGGAAGAACGCGGCCTGGCAGGCGCAGAGCAACGGCAGCGCCAGCACGACCGTGCAGGCTCTAAACAGTGTTCGCATACGCGCACTCCGGGCCAGGCGGAAATCAGATGCGGCCAGGGTAGGGCCGGGTATTTGCAGCGCGCGTGACGATACGGGCGATGCCTCGCCCCCAGGGACAGGGCATATCGCACCCATTACGCCGGCAGAAGCACGGTTACGCAATGAATGCTCGCAATAGCCAGAACCTCGGATTCCCCGCAAAGCGTACCGCATGGCCGATGCCGCGCTCGGGTTCCATGGCCGGCCTGCGCTAGCCCGCATCTGTCGCCTATTGCGGCAATGCGGGCGCGCGTGAGGGATAACCCTCAGCACCGGCTTGACGCTCTCTCGGCTCTCGTCACTAATGCGGACATGAATCCTCCGCAGTACTTTTCCGACTCGGCTGGCGCCGTTCTATCCCGACGTGGCGCCTGCGGCGTGCGGCGCCTGATGCTCGCGACCGCCGTGCTGCTGGTCGGTGGCGTGCACGCCACCGAAGTCGATCTCGTGACTCCCGCCGCACTGTCTGGTGGTGACGAGGCCGCGTTCGCGCTGGCTATGGATGGTTTACGGACCAGCGCGCGGGTTGCGATCGGTTTGCCGGGTGCCGCCGACGGCAGCGGCGCCGTGGTCGTGCTCAACTGTGCCGATAGCTGTGTTCAGGAACAGCGTCTGGAGCTGTCTCCGGCACGGCCCGGCGCGGCCTTCGGCAGCAGTGTGTCGCTCGCCGGTACGGTGCTGGCCGTCGGCTTGCCGAACCAGGGAGCGGGCGCGGTACAGATGTTCCGTCGCACTGGCAGCGTCTGGTCGCTCGAGCGTGAGTTGACGTCGGGAGCCGCTGGCGATCGGTTCGGTCTGGCCGTTTCGCTGGTGCCGGGCCACGTCGCGGTAGGTGCCCCTCAGTCATTCGGCGCCGACGGGCGGGTGGAGCTGTTTGCAGAAGCTGCAGGTGCCTGGACTCCGGAACAGACGCTTCCCGCCCCCTCAGCGGGCGGGAAATTTGGCCACGCGCTGGCATTGAACGGAACGTCATTGCTGGTCGGCGCGCCGTTCCTGCCGGGAGCCGCCGCGGGAAGTTTCGGACGCGGCAGTGCCTTTGTATACATTTTTTCGGGAAGCGCGTGGGTGTTGCAGGCTACGCTGCGGCCGGCGGCCGTTGCCGACGGTGACCTGTTCGGCTACTCGGTGGCCCTGGACGGCAATCTGGCCGTAGCCGGGGCACCGCGCCGGGCTCTGACACGGGGCAGCGGCTTTGTATTCCAGCGCAGCGGTGTGCTCTGGGCCGAGCAGGCGGAACTTGTCGCCGGTCGGGGGCTTGCCGGCGATTTCCTGGGCTGGTCGGCTGCCGTGGTCGGTACACGCGTCGGGTTGGGTTCGCCGTTCGCGAGTGAAGACCCGGGTGGCGGCTGTGGCCGCTTGCAGATATTCGATGGCCCCGGCCCCTGGCAGGAAAATTCGCTGGGCGATGTGGCACAGCCGCAGGCCGGTGAACTCACCGGCTGGGCGGTCGCCGCTTCCGGCACACGTTGGCTGGCCGGCGCGCCCGGACGCGGCCCCGGCACACCGGGTCATTTTGGTGCTGTTTATCGCTTCGACCCGGATCTTCGCCTGTTCACCGATGGTTTCCAGACGCCGCCCAGCCCCTGCGCCAACTGAGGCCACGTGCGCGGCAATGCAGGCGTGGTATCACCGCCGATTCGGCGAAGGCTGCAGCGGCGCGAAACGACAGCTCGCGCAGCGACGCTCCGGGCCAACCGGTGTCAGTCCAGCAGACGATGGCGCGCCGCGTAGCGGATCAGTTCGGCGGTGTTGCGCGCCTCGAGCTTGCCGAGTACGCGTGAGCGGTGGTTTTCGGCGGTCTTGGTGCTTGTGCCGATCTGCTTGGCGATCTCCTTGGTGGTGAGACCTTCGACGATCAGATGAAACACTTCGCGCTCTCGCTCGGTCAGGCTGCGGTACGGGTCTTCCAGGCGTGCCTGCGGCTGCTGAATCTGGCGCGCAAGAATCATCGACGCATGGGCGCCGAAGTAACCGCGGCCGGACGCCAGTGAGCGCACTGCGGCCAGCAGTTCGCTGCTGGCCGTGTCCTTGAGCAGAAATCCCGCAGCGCCCGCCCGCACCGACTGCAGCACGTACTCCTCCT
>JAAFHE010000133.1 GCA_013298265.1 Lysobacterales bacterium
TTCATGGAATTCCCCGGCAGCGGTAACAAACGACAGGCGCGAACTGTCGCATGTTGCCGTATGCGCGTAGGTGCCGGAAGTCATGTGCGGCGAGACCGGCGGCGTCCGCTGCAACATCGGCGGCCTTTATACTGCCGCGGCGGCGGCGCCAAGGAGAGCCCATGAACTATCGGCATGCGTATCACGCAGGCAATTTCGCCGACGTGCTCAAACACAGTGTGCTGATCGGCCTGATCGAAACGCTCAAGCAGAAGCAGTCGCCGTTCTGCTACGTCGATACGCATGCGGGCCGCGGCCGCTACGACCTGCATGGCGAGGAAGCTCGCAAGACCCGGGAATTCGCCGACGGCGTGCTGCGACTGCTCGACGCGCCGCGGCTGCCGGCCGCGCTGCATGTGTATCTGAACCTCGTGCGCGCGCTCAACGGCAGCCGCGCCAGCCACGATATCGCGGTCTACCCGGGTTCGCCGCTGCTGGCGAGCCTGCTGCTTCGCGACGAAGACCGGGCCCAGCTCTGCGAGCTGCAGCCCGACGAAGCCGCTGCGCTGCGCGCATTGTTCCGCCCCGATGCGCGCGTCGCCGTGCACGAGCGCGACGGCTACGAAGCGCTCAAGGCCCTGCTGCCGCCGAAGGAAAAGCGCGGCCTGGTCCTGATCGACCCGCCGTTCGAAGCGCAGGACGGCGAGTTCCGCGTCATCGAAACCGCACTGAAACAGGCGCAGGCGCGCTGGCCGAACGGCATCTACGCGGTCTGGTATCCGATCAAGCTGCGCCAGCAACTGGCCAGCTTCCATCGCTGGCTCAAGGGCAGCGGCTTTCCGAAAGTCGTGATCGCCGAACTGCTGATCCATCCGGACAACTCGGCGCTGCGCCTCAACGGCAGCGGCATGGCCATCATCAATCCGCCGTGGAAGTTCGATCGCCAGCTCGAGGAGCTGCTGCCGGTGCTGGCGCAGCACCTCTCGCAGGGGCGCTTCGGCCAGCATCGCGTCGAGTGGCTGGTGCAGGACTGAATCGTTCGGTCAAGGAAAAGCGCGATAGAATCGGCCCGGTTCCCTCGGCTCCCGCGAGCAACTCTCATGGTCAATCCAGCGCTGCGGCATGAGGTCAACGAAATCCTCAGCCATCTGCCCGAGACCGCTACCCTGCACGATCTGATGTACGCGCTGGAAACCCGCGCCGACATCGTGGAGGGCCTTGCCGACGCCGCTGCCGGGCGCGTCGTGGATAACGCCTCGATACGGCAGCGCTTCGGGCTTGAATGAAGGTCGTCTGGACCGCCACGGCCCTGGCTCGGCTTGTCGAGCTGCACGACTACATCGCACAACAGTCGTCCTTCAGCGCCACCGCCGTGGTTGAACGACTAACCGCCAGAGCCGCGCTGCTGGCCACGCCACCGCTGACCGGCCGGCGCGTTCCGGAATACCGCCAGGATGACATCCATGAGGTACTGGTTCGTCCCTATCGCCTGGTCTATCGCGTCACCCGCGAGCGGATCGAAATCCTCACCGTCAAGCACTATCGCCAGCGGCTGTCCGAGCGGCCCGGCGAACTCTAGCCCGCACTTCCCGGCCCTACCGTCACGTCGCGCGCAGCCACCCGGCCACGCCTATAATCGCCGCCCCCAGCCGAGGTTTGCCCCATGTCCAAGACAATGAGAGCCCTGGTCAAGCGCGAAGCGACCAAGGGCATCTGGATGGAAGACGTGCCGATGCCCGAGATCGGTCCGAACGACGTCATGGTCAAGCTAGAGAAGACCGCGATCTGCGGCACCGACCTGCATATCTACAAATGGGACGAGTGGTCGCAACGCACCATCAGTCCGGGCCTGATCATCGGCCACGAATTCGTGGGCCGCATCGTCGACATGGGCGCCGGCGTACGCGGCTACAAGGTCGGGCAGCGCGTCTCGGCCGAAGGCCATATCGTCTGCGGCCACTGCCGCAACTGTCGCGCCGGGCGCCAGCACCTGTGTCCCAATACCATCGGTATCGGCGTGACACGCCACGGCGCATTCGCCGAATACATTTCCATGCCGGCGGCGAACCTCTGGCCGATTCCCGACCAGATCCCGTCCGAGCTGGCCGCGTTCTTCGATCCCTACGGCAATGCCGCGCACTGCGCGCTGGAATTCGACCTGATCGGCGAGGACGTGCTGATCACCGGCGCCGGTCCGATCGGCATCATCGCTGCCGGCATCTGCAAGCATGTCGGCGCACGCAATGTCGTCGTCACCGACATCAACGACTACCGCCTCAAGCTCGCCGCGGAAATGGGCGCGACGCGCGTCGTCAATGTCTCCAAGCAGTCGCTCAACGACGTGGTCAAGGAACTCCACATCGAAGGCTTCGACGTCGGCCTGGAAATGAGCGGCAACCAGCGCGCGTTCAACGACATGCTCGACTGCATGTACCACGGCGGCAAGATCGCTCTGCTCGGCATCCTGCCCAAGGGTGCGGGCATCGACTGGGACAAGGTGATCTTCAAGGGCCTCACGCTGCAGGGCATCTACGGCCGGCGCATGTACGAGACCTGGTACAAGATGACGCAGATGGTGCTGACCGGCTTTCCGCTGGCCAAGGTGCTGACCCATCAGATCCACATCGACGACTTCCAGCGCGGTTTCGACCTCATGGAACAGGGCAACTGCGGCAAGGTTGTGTGCAGCTGGAACTGATCCCTGCCAGGCCGTCCGCGCGAGGTTGCGCGGACGGCGGCGGCCGGCGGCCTGAGGCGCGCCGGAACCGCCGCATGACAGCGCATCGTCTTTCGCTTTCTATAGCCGCAGCCGCGCTCGTGCTGGCCACGTCGGCGACGTCGTACGCGGACGAATCGTTCGAGACTGAACCCACCCTCGACGCTGCCGCGATCGTGCAGCCGGCGCTGCTGTCGGCGCCCAACGCGACCGTCGCGTCACAAGCGACCGTGCACGGCTACATGGCGCGCTTCTCACTGGATACGCCGTTCGGGCCGCTCGCGGCCGAAAGCGTGGAACTGCTCGCGATCCGCCAAGCGGAAATTCCCGCGATCGAAACGCTGGAGCGCGCCAGCCGCACCGCGGCGTTCGCCCACGCGTTCGGCGAGAAATTCAGGAAAACCGGCAAGTCCATCTGGCAGGTCGTCTCGCATCCGATCGGCACGGTGACCGGACTGCCTGCCGGCGTCGCGCGCTATTTCCGCAAGCAGGTCGAGCGCTGGAGCGGCCGCGCCCAGTCCGTCAGCGATCGCGCCGCACGCGAGTTCGGTGCCGACGGCGATCCGTTCCGCACGCCGCAGGCGCCGATGAGTGCGACGCGCGCGCCGCCGCCCGGCACCGCCGCACCCAAGCCCGACAAACCCTGGTACGGCAGCGTCGGCAAGGAGATCGGCCGCGAAGCCAAGCGCCAGCTCAACTACAACACGATGCGCCGCCAGATGGCGCGACACCTCGGCGTCGACCCGAGTTCGAGCAACCCGCTGCTGCGCGAGCGGCTCGACGCGCTGGCCTGGGCCGCGGTAGTCGGAAACGTCAGCGCTGGCGCCGCGCTCGACGCGGTCGGCGGCACTGCGGCTGAAGTGATGTCTGTCGGCAATCGGCTCAACGCGCTGGTGTGGGAGCTCGACGAGGAAAACCTGCGCGAGCGCAACCGGCAGCGCCTGTCGCGCTGGTGCAGCGACGAATTCGCGTTGCGTCAGTTCCTGCGCCGCGGCGGTTTCAACGACAGCCTGCGCACGGCGCTGGCCGACGAACTCGACGCGCTCAAGCCGGCACGCGGCTGCAATGACCTGATCGAGATCGGCGCCGGCACGCGCTCGGAACTCGAGGCGCGCTATCTCGTCAACGCGCTGCGCCTGATGCGCCGCGAAGCAGCGCACGGTGGCGAGCTGTTCGTGGTCGGCGCGGCACTGGCCTGGCGCAGCAACGATGGCCGCCTGCTGCTGCCGCTGCCGCTGGACTGGCTGAGCTGGACCTCCGACATGAGTGAATTCTTCACCGCGCCGCAGTTCCGCGTGGAAGACAAGACCGTGCTGGTCAGCGGCGAAGCCTCGACCGCTGCGCAGCGCGCGCTGGCCGCGCGCGGCTGGCATATGCACCTGCGCTCGCCCTACCCCGGCGCGCCGGACTACGCCGACGACCTGTCGCAAGGCCTGCCGCAAGCCGCCCCGGTACCGGCGCAGCCGCTATGCCTCGGCGATGTCGCCGAGACCGCGGCCTGCCTTTAGGGAATCGCCGCAGCGCTGCGCCTTAGCACAGCTCGACCCGGTTACGAGTGCACCAAAAGCAAAAAGTTCACTGGTGCGCACGAAAGCCGCCAACCCTGCATACGTGAGCCGTTCGCGTCTGCTTGGCGGCATTGCGCCGATGGGTCAGCGCGTACCGCCATTCGCCGGGCAAGCGCATCGGCGCGGCGCACCGCCCGGCACTCTGCACGCATCGGCCGACAAATTCTTCCGTGTAAGGTTTTTCGCCGCAGCCGGACTACAGACACGACGACCGTGCCGAGGTGACCTGATGCGCACTTGGATTTTCCGGATTGGCCTGACCGCGTTGTTCTGCATGCCTTTCAGCCTGGCAGCCGCACCATCGTGGCAGGCGTGCCACCTGCCCGGCGAGCGCGACGCCCTGTACTGCAGCACGCTCGCCGTGCCGCGCGACTACGCCGACCCCAGCAGCGGCAGCGTCGACATACCTGTCGCCGTTGCCCGGTCGATCCGCTCGCGCGCCGAGGCGGATCCGCTGTTCGTGCTCGCCGGCGGCCCTGGACAGGCCGGCAGCGACATCGTGTTTCTGCTCGACACCGCACTGGCCAAGGTACGTGCGAGCCGCGACATCGTGTTCATCGACCAGCGCGGTACGGGACGCTCGGGCCGGCTCGCCTGCGCCGCCGACGCCGACGTGCTCCTCCTCGGGGACAGCGAACTGCAGGCGTCCGCCCTGGCCTGCCTGAAAGGCTTCGGTGCGGATCTGCTGCTGCCTACTACCGCGGCCGCGGTCGAGGACCTGGAGCGCGCGCGCCAGGCACTCGGCTACGCGCGGATCAACCTCTGGGGTGCCTCGTACGGTTCGCGCCTGGCCCAGGCCTATGCACAGCGTTATCCGGCGCCGGTGCGCAGCCTGATACTGGACGGCGTCGTCGATACCGATCTGATCATCGGCATCTACGGCAACGAGTTCCAGGCCGCGCTCGACGCGGTGTTACAGCGCTGCGCGGACGATGCCGACTGCGGGCGCGCGTTTCCGGCGCTGCGCACACAACTGCGCGACCTGCTGCTGCGGCTGGAAGCCGACACTGCGACGGCCGCGCTCGCGCACCCGCGCAGCGGCCAGCCGGCCCGCGTGTCGATTTCGCGCGAGCGCGTGCTACAGATAATCCGCAACCTGCTGTATTCGACGCGCGGTGCCGCGCAGCTGCCCTACCTGATCACCCGCGCCTACGCTGGAGACTGGCGTCCGCTCCTGGCGATCCAGGCGAGCAGCGTCGATATGGCTGCAGCGCCGCCGGCGGCCGGCGTACTGCTGGCGATCGCCTGCCGTGAGGACTGGCCGCGCCTGACCGCGTCGCAGCGCGCGCGCGAAATCGACGCCGGAGCGTTCGGCGCGAGCGGACTGACGTCCATGGACAGGCTCTGCAGCGCACTGGCGCTGCCGCCGCTGCCACCGACACCGGTGCAGACACTCACGCCGCCGGCACTGCTGCTCTCCGGCGCGCTGGACCCGGTCACGCCGCCGGCACGAGGGGACAGCGCGCTGCGCACCCTGCCGCAAGGCCAGCACGTCGTGGCGGCACACGCCGGCCATGTGATATCCGGCCTGGGCTGCGCGCCGGCGCTGCTGCGCCGCTTCCTCGATGCGCCAATCCAGCCGGTCGACGCCACCTGCCTCGACGAGATCGCCCTGCCGGCGTTCCAGACCAGCGCCGCGGGCGCGCCTCCGTGAGGCCGCCTGGCAACGCCTCGCGACCAGTCCCCGTAGTACCGCCGGAGGGTCTGCCTGTTCATGCCACACGCCTTGGCGGAGCCCCGGCCCACCGCCTCGCCCCACGTATACGCGCGTGCCGACCGGCAACGCGGCGCAGCAGGAATCGCACATGCTGATTTTTGAAAACGTATATAAATCTTTTGACGCAGTGAAAGCGCTGGACGGGCTGGATTTCGTCGCGCGCGACGGCTGCATCACCGGATTGCTCGGGCCCAACGGCGCCGGCAAGACCACCGCACTGCGCATTCTGTTCGGCCTTCTCAAGGCCGACCGCGGGCGCGCAATCATCGACGCGACCGACCCCGCCCGCGACCCGCTCGCCGCACGGCGACGCCTGGGCATCGTCACCGATCAGGTCGGGCTGTACCCACGCCTGACCACCCGCGAGCACCTGGCCTATTTCGGCCGCCTGCACGGCATGGACACGGCTGCCATCGTGCAGGCGACGGAGGAAATCGCAGCGCTGATCGGGTTGTACGACATCATCGACCGGCGGACCGCCGGGTTTTCACAGGGCCAGCGCATGAAGGTCGCGCTGGCGCGCGCGCTGCTGCACCGGCCGCGCAACCTGCTGCTGGACGAACCCGGCCGCGGCCTGGACGTGACCAGCACCCGCGCGCTGCGCACGGCGCTGCTGCGCCTGCGTGCCGAGGGCTGCTGCATCGTGCTGGCGAGTCACGTCATGCAGGAGGTCGACCTGATCTGCGACGACGTGGTCGTGGTCGCGCAGGGCCGCAGCGTGGCCCGCGGCAGCACCGCCGAACTCTGCACCCGCACCGGCACCCATCAGCTGGAAGACGCCTTCGTGGCGCTGACCGGCATCGAAGAAGGAATCGCCGCATGAATCGCCATTGGTGGATCGTCCTGCACAAGGAGCTGCGCGACGCGCTGCGCGACCGGCGCTCGCTGCGAACGCTGGCGCTCATGACCCTGCTCTATCCGCTGCTGATGTGGGCTGCGCTGAACAACACGATCGAGCGCAAGGCGCGCAGCGAGAACGAGCAGATCCGCATCGGCGTCAGCGGCGCGGCGCAGGCGCCGCAGTTGCTCGCGCGGCTGGCGCAGGCCGGCGTCACGGTGGAAGCCGTCGACGCCGTCGACGAGGCGGCTCTGCAGCAGGCCGTATCCGGCGGCCGTCACGCGGCCGTCGTTCGCCTGCCCGCCGATTTCGCCGTGCGCTATGCGGCGCAGGAGCCGGCTCGCCTGGAGCTTTGGCACGACAGCGTCAGCGCCAGGCCGGCGCAACTGGAGACCGTCACCGCCGCGCTGCACGCCTATGGCCGCGAGACGAGCGCGGCACGCCTGACCAGCCAGGGGCTGTCGCTGGCGCATCTGAGCCCCGTACTCGTCGAGCGTTTCGACATCGCCACGCCGGCGACACGCGCCGGCCGCCACATCGCCGTGCTGTTCGGCATCTTTTTCCTCACGGTCTTCTACTTCGGTATGGACATCGCGATCGACAGCAGCGCCGGCGAGCGCGAACGCCGTTCGCTGGAAATCCTGCTCGCCCAGCCGATACGCGGTGTGGATCTCATCGTCGGCAAATGGCTTGCCGCCGCCGTATTCTGTGCCGCGGGTCTGGCGCTGGAGTTCATCGCCGGGCATTTCATGCTGCAGACGCTGCCGCTGGAAAACATCGGTCTGGCGTGGCAGGTGGATGCGCTGGATCTCACCCTGCTGTATCTCATCGCGCTGCCGCTGTGCCTGCTGGCGCCCGCGCTGCAAATCGCCATCGCGCTGAATTCGCGCTCGTTCAAGGAAGCACAGTCTTCGATGATGCTCGTGCTGGTCGTCGCATTGATCCCCGCGTTCGTACCGGCCCTGGAGCTGGAGCCGCAGGCCTGGTGGTACCGCGTTCCGCTGCTCGCGGAGCAGACCCTGCTGCTCGACATGGCCCGCGACGGCGCGGTCACTGCGATCAACGCGGCAACCGCCATGAGCATTTCGCTCGCGCTCGCCGCCGCATGCATCGCGTTTGCCGCGCGCCGACTGGCGAGCGAGCGCTATGTGATCAATGTATGAGGTCTGGCTGCATGCCACAGGCGCGGTTGCCATGACGGTGCTGCCGCGACTGAGCCTGGAAGCCATCGTCGCCGAGCACGGCGCCGCCATCGCGCGCATCGCCGCGGCGTTCGAAGCCAACGCTGCGCGCCGCGATGAGCTGGGCCAGGAAATCCTGCTCGCGATCTGGCAGAGCCTGCCGCGCTTCCGCGGCGATGCCACCCTGAAGACCTTTGTCCTGCGCATCGCGCACAACCGCGCAGTCGATCACGCCCTGCAGGCCAGCCGCGACCTCGCCCGCGAC
>JAAFHE010000134.1 GCA_013298265.1 Lysobacterales bacterium
GTGCGCACCGGTAATGGCAGCCTGCAGCTGTGGGCGCGGTTGGAAAACGCCGAACCGGTTTCCGCGCACGCGAGGCTTGATCTCAACGGCGTCGAGATCGACCCGACCACCGAGCACAAGGAGGCCGGCGCCAGGACGATCGGGCTCGCACAACTGCACACGTTCGCGCGCTGGCAGCGCGCGACCAACGGCTGGACGCTGGACGTGGCCGACCTGCGCGCTGCGCGCGCCGCTACCAATCCAGTGGCCTCGGCGCTGAACCTGCGCCGTGACGGTGAGACCTACACGCTATCCGCTCCGACGCTCGACCTGGCCAGCGTCGCCGCGTTGCTGCCGCTGGCGCCGCAGCAAGCGCCGGAATGGCCTGCGCGCGCGTCACTGCAAGGCCAGTTGCGCGACGTTGCACTGCGCTTTGCGGGCGGGGCTGATTTCTTTGCCAGTGCACGCGTGGACGGCCTGAGCTTTCTCGCCGTGGACAAGGTGCCGGGACTGGCCTCGCTCAGCGGCGAGCTGTATGCCGATCCAACCGCGTTCGTGCTCGACCTGCCGGCGCAGTCGACGACGCTGAACTATGCGCGCAAGTTCCGTCAGCCGGTCACGCTGCCCTATCTGGCCGGGCGCGTCGCCGCGTTTGCACTCGACGGCGGCGGCTGGCGCGTGGAAACCGACGCGCTGGACGTGGACGGCAACGGCTTCGCGCTGCAGCTGCGCGGCGGCGCGGAACTGCTGCCCGACGGCGGCAAGCCACTGCTCGATCTGTACGCGGCCGTGCTGCCCAGCGACGTGCCGGCGGCCAAGCCACTGTGGCCGATCGGCGACATGTCGCCCAAGGCGATGGACTGGCTCGACCGCGCGCTCGTCGCCGGCACCATCACCGCGGGCCGTGCCGCGATCCACTGTGATCTCGACGACTGGCCGATTCGCAACTATGCCGGCCAGTTCAAGGCGCGTGCCGAGATCAGCGGCCTGATCCTCGACTACAACCCGGCCTGGCCGCGCGCTGAAGGCGTTGCCGTCGTCGCGGAATTCGTGAACCACAGCATGCACGCGGAAACCAGCGGCGGCCGGGTCCTTGGCATGACGACCCGACGCGCTGTTGCCGACATCGCCTCGTTCAAGGACACCGTGCTGGCGCTCGATGTGGAAGGCGAGGGCAAGGGCGGGGAACTGCTCGCACTGCTGCATGCCTCGCCGCTGGGGACACGATTTGCGAAAGAACTCAAGGGCCTGGAGATCGGCGGCAGGACGCAGGTGAAGTTTCATCTCGACTTGCCGTTCGCGCCCGAGGTACCGAGCACGGTCAAGGGCGAGATCGACCTCATCGATTCAGCCATCGTGGCGAAGAAATGGGATACCGACTTCGCTCACGCGACCGGCAAGCTGCATTTCAGCGATACGGGACTGCGCGCCGGACCGCTCGCGCTGGAGAAGTCCGGCTATCCGGCGGAGTTCTCGCTAGCGATCGGCAGCGATGTCAAAGACGCGGCCAACGCGGTAGAGGCGCGCCTCGAGGGCAATCTGCCGATGGAGCTGCTGTTCAAGGACGCGACCGTGCTGGAGCCCTGGTGGCCGCGCTTTTCCGGACGGTCCGACTGGACCGTCCAGGTTGCCGTGCCGCGAGCTGACGCGCCGACGCGGCTGGAGTTGCATTCGGAACTGCGTGGCACCGCGATTGATTTGCCGGCGCCGCTGGATAAACCCGCTGGCGATGCGATGCCGGTGCGCGTCTCGCTGCAACTGCCGATGGAAGGCAGTCCGCTCACCGTCGCGATCGCCGACGTGCTGCGCCTGCGTGCGCGCCTGCCCGACGCGCAGCGCGACTTCGCCGGCGCGATTTCGCTGGGCAACACCGTGCCGGAGCAGTTGCCCGACACCGGCCTCAGCGTCAGCGGCCGAGGCCGCCGGCTGGATCTGTCGGGCTGGTCCGGCATCGGCATAGGCGCAGGCGCCGGTCCGGGACTGCTGCGTTCGGTGGACCTGCGCGCCGACACCGCGACCATCGGCAGCCGCGAATTCAGCGATCTCGGCCTCGTGCTCGCACGCCAGCCGGATCAGGTCGGCATCGGCTTCAGCGGGGCGCAGTTGCAGGGCACCTTGCAGATACCGACGAGCGACCTGCTCAAGCGTGGGATTACTGCGCAATTTGAACATTTGCACTGGCCCGATCCGCCGCGCCCTCCGGCCGAGGCGCCGGTCGATGACACCGATCCCTTCGACGGTGTCGTGCCTTCGACGATTCCGCCGCTGCACCTGTGGATCGGCGATTTCCGTCTCGGCACGGCCACGCTCGGCGAAACCCGCCTCGAATCGCTGCCGACCGCCGAGGGCATGCGCATCGAAGAGTTCGAGACCCGCTCGGCCGACATGGAAATGCATGTGCGTGGACAATGGAACGGCGACGGAAAAAGTCATCGTTCCGACGTGGATCTGGATCTGACCTCCGAAGACATCGGCCGCATGCTCGCCGCGCTCGGTTTCGCCGGACTGTTTGACGGTGGCCAGACCCTGGCCCATCTCGACGCGCACTGGAACGGTTCGCCCGCGTCGTTTGCGCTATCGCGGCTCGAAGGCAAGCTCAAGCTGACGGTCAACGCCGGTCGCGTGCTCGATGTGGAGCCGGGCATGGGCCGGCTGTTCGGTCTGTTCTCGGTGCGTGAGATCCCGCGCCGCCTGGCGCTGGATTTCGGTGATTTTTTTCGCACCGGCCTGAGCTTCACGTCGATCAACGGCGAGTTTGCGCTCGGCGGCGGCAATGCGAACACCAGCAACCTGCATATCGCCAGCCCCGCGGCCGATATCCGCATTCGCGGCCGCACCGGGCTCAAGGCGCGCGACTACGACCAGCAGATGGTCGTCACGCCGCGCGTCGGTGGCGCGCTGACCGTGGTCGGCGCACTGGCCGGCGGTCCCGCGGGCGCGGCGGCCGGACTGGCGGTGCAGACGCTGTTCAACAAGGCCATCAACCAGGTCACGACTGCGCGCTATCACGTCACCGGTAGCTGGGAAAAGCCCGACATCACGCTGATCTCGCGCGAAGGCGGCCGCGCACGTGCGCCCGACGCGCCGCCACCGGCGAACAACGCGAACGACGCGGGCGAACTGCACGGGCCACCGGTCGAAGCGCCGGTGCTGCAGCCTGGAAGCGAAAAGCGTTGAAGTGTCCGTGCAAGCCGGTCCACCGGGCGCTGTGCTTGCCTGATTCTGCCTTGTAGCCTACCGTTCCCGCCCTTATCTCCCGCGCATTGCCTCAGATGGAATCCCGATGAATTCGATGATCGCGCAAGCGAGCGAACGCCTGCTGCGCCCCGGCGGCCTTTCCACGAACGAATTGGAGCGCGTGTTCGCGCGACTCATGGGGCCGGGCATTGATGCGGCCGATCTGTATTTCCAGCACGCGCGCTCCGAGCACTGGGTGCTCGAGGACGGCATCGTCAAGGAAGGCAACCATTCCATCGAACAGGGCGTCGGCGTGCGTGCCCTGGCCGGCGAGAAGACCGGTTTCGCGTATTCCGACGAGATCGTGCTGCCGCAGCTGCTCGAAGCGGCCGGCGCGGCGCGCGCCGTCGCCAAGGCCGGCGCCAACGGCGTGGGCCAGGCGCTCGCGATGACCAACGGCCGCGCACTGTATCGTCCGGTGGATCCGATCGACAGCCTCGACAGCGCGGGCAAGATCGCGCTGCTGCGTGAGATCGACGCCTTCGCGCGCGCGCTGGACCCGCGCGTCAGCCAGGTCATCGTCAGCATCGCCGCGGGGCTGGACACCGTGCTTATCGCCGCAGCCGACGGCACGCTCGCGGCCGACGTGCGCCCGCTGGTGCGCTTCAACATCCAGATCATCGCCGAGCAGAGCGGCCGTCGCGAAAGCGGCAGCGCGGGCGGCGGCGGCCGCTACGACTATACGGAGCTGCTGAGCAACGGCCGCGCCCAGAACTGGGCACGTGAAGCGGTGCGGCTGGCACTGGTCAATCTCGACGCCGTCGACGCGCCGGCCGGCAGCATGCCGGTGGTGCTCGGGCCGGGCTGGCCCGGTGTGCTGCTGCACGAGGCCGTCGGCCACGGACTCGAAGGCGACTTCAACCGCAAGGGCACGTCGGCGTTCTCCGGCCGCATCGGTCAGCGCGTCGCCGCGCCCGGTGTGACTGTTGTGGATGATGGTACTTTGCAAGGAAGGCGCGGTTCGCTCAATGTGGACGATGAGGGCGTGCCGACGCAGAGCACGGTGCTGATCGAAGACGGTATCCTGCGCGGCTACATGCAGGACAAACTCAACGCGCGGCTGACCGGCACCCGTTCGACCGGCAACGGCCGGCGCGAGTCCTTCGCTCACCTGCCGATGCCGCGCATGACCAATACCTACATGCTGGCCGGTACGCGCGATCCGGCCGAGATCATCCGTTCGGTCAAGCGCGGCCTGTACGCGGTCAATTTCGGCGGCGGTCAGGTCGACATCACCAACGGACGCTTCACCTTCTCGGCCAGCGAGGCCTACCTGATCGAGGACGGCAAGGTCACGCGTCCGGTCAAGGGCGCGACGCTGGTCGGTTCCGGTCCGGAGGTAATGAACCGGATCAGCATGATCGGCAACGACTTGCGTCTGGACGAAGGTGTGGGTGTCTGCGGCAAGGAAGGGCAGAGCGTGCCGGTCGGTGTCGGCCAGCCCAGTCTCAAGATCGACGGCATCACCGTAGGTGGGACCGCCGCGTGAGCACAGCGCCGCGCTGCTACTCCGTGTTGTCGCTGTCGCCTGCGGCGTCGTTGTCGAAAAGTTCGCGCAGTTCGCGGAACAGCTCGCGGAACGCGTGTGGCGGACGGTTGTCGTGGCGTTCCGCACGCGCCTGGCGCGAGAGCTGGCGCAGGTGCTGGCGATCGGCCGCGGGAAAGAGGTTGAGCAGTTCGGACAGCGCTTCGTCGCCGTCGTCGATAAGCCGGTCGCGCCAGACTTCCAGCCGGTGCAGCTCGGCGGTTTCGCGGCGCGCGACCTGGCGGTCGTGGTCGAGCGCGGCGCGGATCGCCGGCAGTTCGTCCTCGTGCCGGCGCATCTGTTTGGCGAGATACCCGATCTGGCGCTTGCGCGCGATGTGCTGGGTGACGAGCCGGGTCTTTTCCACCTCGTCGCGCAGGTCGTCATCGAGCGGTAGCTGGGCAAGCTGCGCGTCGGTCAGTCCGACCAGGCGCTCGGCGAGATCGAACACGGCCAATGCGTCCCGGCGGCGCTGGCTTCGGCTGGGCGAATCGTCGCCATCGTCTTCAGGAATTTCGTCGTCGTGTTCGCGCATGACGTGGGTCAGTGCTGGCAAAGAACGGAAGGATAGGCTGTGAGTGCGCAGATCGCCACCAAGGATGCAAGCGGGACTGAGCTCGACCGGCTGGCGCAGGTCGCCGAAGATGTACTGCGGCGGTGCAAGGCCGCTGGCGCGGACGAGGCCGAAGTCGCTGCGAGCGTGGATGTCGGGCTGAGTGTCAGTGTGCGCCTCGGCGAGACCGAGACGATCGAGCACACGCGCGACCGTTCGTTCGGCGTAACCGTGTATTTCGGCAAGCGTAAGGGCTCGGCGAGCACGGCCGACCTCAACGCCGATTCCATCGCCACCACGGTGGAGCAGGCCTGCGCGATCGCACGTTATACCGAAGCCGACCCGGCATCGGGCCTGGCCGACGCAGCACGCATGGCGCGACATTTTCCGGATTTCGATACCTGGCATCCCTGGGACATCAGTGTCGAGCGCGCGATCGAGCTTGGCATCGAGATCGAGGATGCCGGCCGCAGCATCGCCGGCATCACCAATTCCGAAGGCGCCTCGGTACAGGCCGGTCAGGCGCTGGCCGTCTACGCCAATTCGCACGGCTTCACCGGACGCGAGCGCGGTACGCGGCACATGCTCTCGGTATCGCTGCTGGCTGAAGACGAGGCCGGCATGCAGAGCGATCACTGGTACGACTCGGTGCGCGCGGCGCAGGACTTCGTCCCCGCGGCTCACATCGGCCGCAAGGCCGCCGAGCGTGTGCTGTCGCGCCTGGGCGCGCAGTCGCTGACGACTCGGCAATGCCCGGTGCTGTTCGCGCCGGAAGTCGCGCGCGGCCTGATCGGTCATCTGCTCAGCGCGGTCAGCGGCGGCGCACTGTATCGCAAGGCGAGCTTCCTGCTCGATGCGCGCGGCACACGCATCCTGCCCGACTTCGTCGATCTCATCGAAGACCCATTCCTGCCGCGTGGCCATGCATCGGCCGCATTCGATGCTGAAGGCGTTGAAACCACGCGCAGCGCGTTGGTCGAAGGCGGCGTGCTGCGGCGTTATCTGCTGTCGAGCTACTCCGCGCGCCGACTTGGCCTGGAATCCACCGGCAACGCCGGCGGCGTGCACAACCTGATCGTGCGCAGCGGCAGTGACGATTTCGACGCCATGCTGCGCCGACTCGGTACCGGTTTGCTCGCGACCCAGGTCATGGGGCAGGGGGTCAACGGTGTGACCGGCGACTATTCGCGCGGCGCAGCCGGCTTTTGGGTCGAGAACGGCGTGATCCAGTATCCGGTCGAGGAGATCACGATCGCGGCCAACCTGCGCGACGTCTACGCCAATATCGTCGCGATCGGCAACGACGTGGATCCGCGCTCGCACGTGCTGTGCGGCTCGATCCTCGTCGAGCGCATGACCGTCGCCGGGGGCTGAGGTGCCCCTGCTATGATCCGGCCATGAGCGGCCCGCACAATCATTCGCACGATGCCGGCCACAAGCACGGCCCGCACGAGCATCGCCACGACGGCGAGTCATTCGTGCGGACGGTCGCCGCAGCCTGCGAAGCGCGTGGTCTGCGCCTGACGCCACTGCGGCTGCGCGTGCTGGAAATGATCGCCGCGGCCGGCAAGCCGGTGAAAGCCTACGACTTGCTCGATCGCCTCAAGGACGAACGTGCCGGCGCCGCGCCGCCTACGATCTACCGCGCGCTCGATTTCCTGCTCGAAAATAGCTTTATCCACAAACTCGAATCGATCAACGCCTACGTCTCCTGCCATCACCCCGAAGAGGCGCACCAGGTGCCGTTCCTGATCTGCGATGTCTGCGCCAGCGCCACCGAGATCTGCGACGAGGGCGTTGCCGCGCTGCTCGCGCGGCAGGCACGCGAACATGGATTCAAGCCGCGCGCGCAGACGCTGGAAGTGCATGGCACCTGCGCGAACTGCACGCAGGCCTGAGTCCGGCTCGAAGCCGCGGCGGGACAATCCTGGCGCAACGCACGCCGCGCAGGCCGTTGTGTTCAACGGTGGAAAGTAGCTTTTGCGACCCGGCATTGCGCGCGCTGCGCCGATGCTGCCATGGCCAAAAATCCCGGGAGCGCTTGCGCGCTCCCGGGGCCGACAGCCACTCGGAGGGAAGTGGCTGCCGGTAAGACGCCTTCGCGGCAGTCGGCCGCTGTGGAACGATGCGGTCAGAAAAACGCACGCACTCCGAACGCGATGATGCGGCCGGGCAGCGGCGCCTTGTCCTTGATGTAGGACGTGGACAGGCGCGCGGTCTGGTTGGTCAGGTTGTTGCCGTCAGCAAAGAATTCCCAGCTCGTCGTGTCGCCCGAATCCAGCGTGTAGCTCAGGTGCGCATTGACCAGGGTGAAGCTGTCGGTCGGTGTCTCGAAGGCCGCGATGCGGTCCTGTTCGAAGTAGTGCGCCGCGCCGATGCTCGCACGCCAGGCATCCACCGACCACTTGAGATCGACACCGGCGCGCGCCGGCGCGATGCGCGGCAGGTTGCCGCCGGCGTCGAGTTTCGCGCGCACCGTATCGCCCCAGAGGCGTAGGTCATAGTGGCCGCTAGCCCCTTCGGACAGCTTGAACAGCGCCTCGCCTTCGAAACCGTGGAAGCGTGCGTCGGCCTGCGACCACTGCCGCAGCGGCAGGTCGTCCTCGGTCTCGCCGGTATCGGCGAGGTAGATGTAGTCATTGAAACGATTGGTGTACGCGGCCACTTTCGCGTCGACGATCTCGCTGTGGTAGTGCAACGCCAGTTCGGCCTGGTTGGAGGTTTCCTTGACCGCGTCGGGCAGGCCGACCTCGAAGGATTCGGTCGCCACGTGTGGGCCGTTCGCGAACAGTTCTTCTTCCGCGGGCGCACGCTGGGCGCGGTCGAGGTTGAGGTTCAGATGCCAGCCTTCGGCGAGCTTGAAACCCATGCCGGCGGACAGGCTCAACGGCGAGAAGCTGCGCTTGACGCCATCGGCCGGATCGCTGGACTGGCGGTCGACGCGCGCGCCGAGATCGAG
>JAAFHE010000135.1 GCA_013298265.1 Lysobacterales bacterium
GCTTCGATTTTGGGGAAGATGGGCGCGCCGGACGGTTACGGAGGTGCCTGACATCGCGCTCAAGTGGACGGTATCCGCCGCTTGGCGTCGGTTTCGGCGGTCTGGCTCAAGGTCTTGGGCATCACACGGAGCGGCGGTGGGCGCCCATGACTTCTTCCGTGGAGACAAGCCATGACCTTCAGTATCGGGTACGAGCTGGAGGCTGATTCCTGCGCAAAGTGCATCCGTAGACAAAGCGGCAGTCCGACGGGCATCGCGACGCTGACGGTGGTGCTGCAAGATAGCTGTTCGTGATAGCAACCGTTTCCGACTGCCGCTTTCCCAGTATTGCAACAGCAGGTTCCATCTTCCCCGTCTTCGGAGCGAGCCATGACCATGCCATCCCTGAGTGCAGCCGTAGTCGCAACGCCGCCGCTGACGGTTGGTCAGCTCTATACGCCCGCGTCGACGCCGGGCAATGTCGGCCTCTGTCTCTCCGGTGGCGGAACACGCGCCTGCTGCGCCGGCATGGGGCAGTTACGGGCACTGGCGGCAATCGAGGCCAACGGCACCAGCTTGCTTGCACAGATCAAGGCGCTTTCGACCGTATCCGGCGGCTCCTGGCTTTGCGTGCCGTACCAGTACATGCCGAAGGCGGGGCCTGCCGATGCGGCCTATCTCGGCACATACGACGCCGATCAGGGCGCACTGACCTTGACCGATCTGGCCACCCTGCCTACAGGCAACGCCGGCAACCCGATGACCTCGATCCTGTTCTCGCTGGAGGGAATCGCGGGAACCGCGGTGCTGCTTTACGAACTGTTCCTGAAGTCGAGCCCGAACAACCCGCTGCCGCCGAACATGCTGTGGCAGATGGTGATGGGTTTCAACATTTTGGATTCCTATAACTTGCTTGATCTGAACTTCAGCGGCGGCCAGCCGCAGGACATGTTCTCGGCGACCGCCGAATCGCTGCAGGCGATCACCAGCGCCAACACCAGCCTCGCCGCGGAAACGGCCTATCTGTTCGCTGACCAGGTCGACTCGTCGCGCACGCAGCGTCCACTGCACATCTGCAACCTGAGCATGTTCGTCAATGTCAGTGATGTTTCTTTCAAGCTGCTCGCACCGGTGCAGTCCAACGGGATCATGACCGGCGTGGTCGGTGCACCGGCGAGTGCGACGGATGCCAACGGACTCGCCGTCGGCGGTGGCGGTGTCGAGTCATTCGCGTTCAATTCGACATTCGTATCGCAGTCCGGAACCACAGCAAACGTGACGCAGACCCGGCAATGGTCGCTGACCGACATCATGGGTACCAGCAGCGCGGCCTTTGCAGAAACGGTCCAGAACCAGATCCAGCAATGGGAAGCGAACCCTTTGCTGTTCGCGAAATGGTTGCTGGCCGAAGGGGAGGCGGTACTGAAATGGATAGAAAGCCACCTGCCTGCCGAGCTACATGAAACCGCCCAGGCGCTGGTCGCGCGTGGGAAGCAAGCATCGAACGCGAACAGCGCCTTCACTTTTCCCAATCCCCAGGAACTGGTTCCGGAATACCCCGCATGGCCGGCCGGCGCGGGCGCAGCGAATCCGACCCCGAACACGTTCGCCGACGGCGGCAGTCTCGAAAACACGGGCCTCGCCAGCCTGCTCGCCTTCACCGACATCGACAGCGTCATCGTCTGCATCAATAGCGAGACTGCGATGGTCGCCGGCAACGCGGGCATCTCCAATGGCAACGGCGGCTGGATCAGCGGAACCCAGATCGTCGTCGATGACGCGGTGCCGCCGCTGTTCGGATACCAGCCCTATGACGACACCACGGGTTACGTTCTCTATTCGGCTGGCGGCGCCAGTCCTGAAAACCAACTGTTCGGCCAGAGCCAGGTATTCGCATCGAGTGAATTCGCCGGCTTTCTGTCGGGACTGTGGGCCGCGGCCGGCAGCGCAGCCCCCGCTGCCCAGCCAGCGATTCTGTCGCAAAGTCTTTCCGTGCAGGCCAACACCTGGTTCGGTGTAGCAGCTCGCAGCAAACCGATCACCGTCGTTTGGGTCTATCTCAACTTTGCCAGCGACTGGTCCGCGCAGTTCGCCAACAATCAACCGGTGCAGAGCCTTGTTGCATCAGAGCTGTCGACCAATCAGTTCCCGCACTACAACACGCTGACGACCCAGCTATCAGCCACTCAGATCAATCTGCTGGCGCATTTCACGTCCTGGTCGCTGGTGACGGCTGATCAGAACAGCAGCGTATTTTCCAGTCTGTTCGCAACCTGAGGCGCATCCGATTTAATCGGGTTTCTTTGGTAACGGTGTTGTCGAGACAAGCAGCGTTTTACCCAAGAATCGACGTGAAGACATCAGGTCTTACCTGATGTCGTGTTTCTAAAATACGTCGAACAAGCTCATGCAGAATTTTGGCGCTGGACGGGGCGCAATCAGGAGACCTGCGCTTGGCACACGGCCGTGCCCTGCCGATGGCGCAGCATCAACCCTGCAGCATCGAAGTCGGCCTCCTCGCCCGGCATATGATCGTGCCGGTAGGCCAGATCGCGGTCGGCGAGAAACCCGCCGCGTTAATCGCAGAACACGCTGTACCCGACGCCGTCGGGATGCTGATCGCGATACTCGCTCCACCGCTGGCGCCGCGTCACGCCGTTGCGCCTGAGTTCCTTCGCGATCTGTGCGTAGTACGGGCGCGCGCAACGCTGGGCCACGGGCTCTGGCGGGTGCCAAACAGCTCGGCATCATCCAGGGCCAGCTCGTGACCTGCCGCCTGCAAGGCATTGATCCGTAGAGCTGCCTCGTCGATGTGCCGCAGCGTTTCGGCCAGCATCCCGCATCGCCGAGCTGACCCCGCGGCTGTGGAAGGACACTTCGTGGCCAATCCGCTGCGCTTGCCGCTGCATGGATTGCAGCGGCAGGGCGAGGCGGCGGCCAGCTCGTGCTTACGCTCAAGTAGCGCACGCATCTCATTGATAAATGTAAGTTACATCTTTGCTATATACCATTTACACTCTGTTTACTTTTAAAAATTGCTGTGTATAAATAGCGGTGAGGCGATCGCGCCTCGTCCGCAACCCAACCTGGGAGTCATGCCATGGGTACTTCAACCGTTACGAACCTCGCGCTCGACACCACGAAGCTGCATGCCGCCGCCGCGGCGCTGAAGGGCGAAAAAGACATCCTCGGCTCGCTCGAAGCCGACGCCAAGAGCTTCCTGTCCCGCTTCGGCGTCAGCGTGGATGACGCTACCGCCAAGGCGATCCAGCAGCGCGTAGCCGCGCGCGGCGAGGGCTCGCCGTCACCTGCCTCCGTGGTGCATGTCGACGTCTAGTACGAGCTGGCGTGCCTCGCACGGCCGCCGCCTGTGCGATCCACGGACGGATCGCATTGCGGAGGCGGCACGCGTGTTCCGTCTCGCGTCACCGCGTTCCTGTGTTCCCGCCGGCCGGAGATTCCATGAGCGACGAGACCCGTGAAGCCAGAATCCCGCCGCCGGGCAATTGCGTGGCACCCCGCAGCCTGGTGCTGAACCTGACCCTGCAATGCCCACTGCGCTGCGCGCACTGCTGCTATCGCTCTGACATGGGCCAGCACGGTTGCCTCGATCTGGCCGACGCCTGCCGCGCGATCGACGACGCGGCGCGCCTGCAGAACCTGAGCCAGGTTCACTTCGTCGGCGGCGACCCGTTCCTGGTACCTGATCTCATGCGCAAGGCGCTGCTGCATGCGCGCGGCCATGGCATGCACGGCGCGGCCACGACCAGTGCGTACTGGGCGCGAACGCCGGAGCGCGCGCGGGCGATCCTGGCGCCGCTGGTCGACGCCGGACTCGTCGAGCTCGTGGTCAGCTACGACGACGCGCACGCGGCGTTCGTGCCGCTGCGCAGCGTCGAGAACGCCGTCGCCGCCGCACGCGCGTATTCGTTGCGCCTGTACGTCGCCGTGACCGTGGACGCGCAGGCGCGTATCGACGCGGCCAGCCTGCGCGAGCGGTTGCGGATCGCGCCGGACGACCCGCGGGAAAAAGTCTACGAAGTCGTGGTCAACGGCACGGGGCGCGCTGCCGACGGCGAAGAGGCCGTGGCCGCCGAGGCAGTGCGCCGCAACGACGCGCGCACCTATCGCGGTGCCTGTCATTCCGCGCTGCAGAACATCCAGATCACGCACACCGGCAAGATCCTGCCCTGCTGCGGCGTGCTGCCGCACAACGACCGCATGGCGATTGGCGATCTCGCCCGGGGCGACCGTGTCGACGCTGCGGTCGCTGCGGCCTACGCGGATCCGCTGTGGACCTGGATAGCGCTGGAAGGACCGGTGCAGGTATTGGTTCAGGCTACCGCCGACGGCCCGCTGCCGCTGGCGGAAACCGATTTCGACGGCATCTGTTCCGCCTGCGAGCGGCTGTTCACGTCGCCACCCTTGCTGGCCGACGTGAACGCCGCCCTGGAGCGCAAGCGCGCCGGCCTCGTCACGCACGTCGGCGTGCTGCAATCACTCGGCCTCTGGCGCGCCCCCAGCGCCAGCACGGAGGCAGAGCAGGCGCCTGCCTGCGACGCGAGCCCGCCGCCCACTGCACATGCCATGGCCGGCTGAGTCTCCTCATGGCCGCGCCGGTGATCCTCTGCATCGCCCCCGTGCTCTCGGTGCTGCGACCGGCGCTGGGGCCGGCGACGCTCAAGGCGGGCTTGACCGCCGCCGGCATCGACGCGCAGACGCTGTACCTGAATCTCGATTTCGCCGACTACTGCGGCCTGGCGGACAACGAGTGGCTGGCCGAGGACATTCCGACACACCTGCTGGCCGGGGACTGGCTGTTCGCGCATCTGCTTGATACGGCGCCGGCGCCGGCCGCCGCCGAACATGCGGCCCGCCTCGCGGCGCAGGTCGGCCCGCAGCGCTGGCGCGATCTGGAACGCCTGCGCCGCGGCTGTGGCGACTTCATCGACACGATGGCGCGACGGCTCGCGACATCGGGCGCGCCACTGGTCGGCTTCTCGACGGTGTTCCAGCAGACCGCCGCGTCGCTGGCCCTCGCCGCGGGCCTCAAGCGGATCGCGCCCGACACCCATGTCTGCTTCGGCGGCGCCAACTGTCACGGCCCCATGGGACCGGCGCTGCTGGAACGCTTCGCGCAGATCGACAGCGTCTTCACCGGCAACGCCGATGGCATCTTCACCGAATTCGTACAGGCACTGCTGGCCGGACGCCCCCGTGCCCTGCCAGGAATGCTGCTGCGCGGGCACAGGCCCTGCGTGCTGCCGCCGCCGGCGGCGTCGATGGACGACCTGCCGGTGCCCGACCATGACGACTACTTCGCGCAGCTGTCCGGTCGGCGATTTGCGACGCAGCTGCGGCCGGCGGTGACGTACGAATCGTCGCGCGGCTGCTGGTGGGGCCAGAAGCACCATTGCACGTTCTGCGGGCTCAACTCCGACAGCATGGCCTTCAAGGCCAAGTCCGCCGGACGCGTGCGCGCCGAGCTCGGGGCACAGGCACTGCGCCACGGCGTGACGCGCTTCTGTGCGGCCGACAACATCCTCGCACTCGATCACATCGAAAGCGTGTTCGGTCCGATCGCCGCGGATTCGCTTGGCTGGACGTTTTTCTACGAAATCAAGGCGAATCTCTCGGAAGCACGGCTGCGCACGCTCGCTCGCGCCGGCGTGACCTGGGTGCAGCCGGGGATCGAGAGCCTCGACGACGGCGTGCTGCGCATCATGCGCAAGGGCGTGACCGCGCTGGCCAATGTGCGCCTTCTGCGCAATTGCCAGGAAATCGGCATTGGCGCCGTCTGGAACCTCCTGTACGGATTCCCCGATGAACCGCCGCACGCCTACGAACGCATGGCGCAGTGGCTGCCACTGCTCGAACACCTGCGCCCGCCGACGAGCTGTTCGCGCATCCGTATCGACCGTTTCAGCCCCAACCACGAGCAGGCCACGGCAATGGGCTTCGACGGGGTGACACCGGCGCCGGCCTACGGGGCGCTGTACGGCGGCGACGCCGCATGGCTCGCGCGCATCGCGTATTTCTTCGACGGCAGGCCGCCGCAGGGCGAGTGCTTCGACTACGTCGACGCGCTGCGTGCTGCCGTCGCGCAGTGGCGTGCCGCCTGGTACGGCGGCGGCGCGCCGGAACTGCGCCTGGAGCGACTGGGGCCGATCGCGCTGCTGCGCGATACGCGCCGCTGCGCCATCCAGCAGCTGCATCTGCTGGAACCTGCCCAGGTCGCGCTGCTCGACGCCTGCCGCGACGCGGCGCCCGTCGCGCGCGTGCTGCAGCAGCACGCCGCGGACTGGCCCGGCGACGCCGCGGCGCGTTTCGAGGAACTGGTCGCGCTGCGCCTGATGCTGGTCGACGGCAACGCCGCGCTGTCTCTGCAGGTGGACGGCTCGGGCCTGCTCATCGATGCGCCGCAGCGCGCCGATTTCCCCTGGGGCTACTGGGTCGCCGCCGAGGATACGCCGCCGGTCCGTGCCGACCGCGCCATTTGCACTGAGGAGCTGCCGTCATGAGCGTCGAACTGCGCCCGCTCGGCGATCGCTGCAACATCCAATGCCGCTACTGCTACCAGGAAGGCACGCGCGCCGCCACGGGGGCCACGCCGCGCTATTCGCTGCCGCGCATGCTGGCGACGCTCGACGAACTCGCCGAACCGTTCGTGCTGTTCGGCGGCGAGGCACTGCTGGTGCGCGACGCCGACCTCGAAGCGCTGTTCGCCTACGGCCTGCAGCGTCACGGGGTCAACGCGATTCAAACCAACGGTGCGCTGATCGAGCCCCACCATGTGGACCTGTTCCGCCGCTACAACGTGCGCGTCGGCATCTCGCTCGATGGGCCGGGCCCGCTGAACGATGAGCGCTGGGCCGGCTCCGCCGGCCGCACGCGTCGTGCGAGCGCACGTGCCGAGGCCGCGTTGGCGCGGCTGTGTCGTGAAGGGATGGCCCCCGGCGTCATCATCACGCTGCACGGCGGCAATACCCGCGGTGCCCGTCTGGAGGTCCTGTGCGACTGGATCGTCCACCTGCACGCCCTGGGCGTACGACGCGTGCGCCTGCACCTGCTCGAGGTGGATCCGCACAACGGGTCCTCGGGACTGCGCCTCAGCGACGCGGACAACTTGCGCGTACTGCGCCGCCTGCGCGCACTGGAACCCGGTCTGTCCGGCCTGCACTTCGACCTGTTTGCCGAGATGCGCCAGATGCTGCTCGCGCGCGACGCGGTCAGCTCCTGCGTCTGGCAGGCCTGCGACCCTTATGCCACGCGCGGTGTACGCGGCGTGGAAGGCGGCGGTGAACGCAGCAACTGCGGCCGAACGCACAAGGACGGCACCGCCTGGCTGGCGGCCGACCGGCGCGGCTACCAGCGCCAGCTGGCGCTGCACGTCACGCCGCAGGCGCAGGGCGGCTGCCACGGCTGCCGCTTCTTTCTCATGTGCAAAGGCAACTGCCCGGGCACCGCGCTGGAGGGCGACTGGCGCCTGCGCAGCGAACACTGCGCCACCTGGTTCGGCCTGTTCGAGGACATCGAGCGCACGCTGCTGGCCGAAGGCGAAACCCCGCTGTCGCTGTCGCCGCGCCGCGCCGAGTGCGAGGCCGAACTTGTGGCCCTGTGGCGCGAAGGGCTGGATGAAAGCCTGCAGTCGCTGACCGCACGGCTCGGCCTCGCAACCGCCGGCGCCGCCGCGGAGCACGCCGCATGACGATGGACGACACCCCGCGCCTGCTGCGCCTGCCGCTGCCCGTGGAGGCCGGCGAACAGCGCCTGGACTGGTCCGTGCCGCGCCTGGCCTGGGCCGGCGAAGCGCAGCGCCGGCTCTGGGCGCCGCGGCTCGCCGCCATCCGCGCGGCACTGCTCGACATCGAGCTGCGGGACATCGCCGCGGGCCGCGTCGCGGCCAGCGCGGTCGAATGCACACCGTCCCAGGTGGCGCCGCTCACGGCCCGGCTGCGGCCGCTCGATCTCGCGGCAATCCCGCTCGGCGCGCATGCCGAGATAGCGCCGGCAAGCGACGATCAACCGCCGGCGCTGCACTACCGTCTGGCGCTGGGCCGGCGGGATGCCATCGACGCACTGGTCGACGCCATCGCGGCCGGCGACCTGCCGGCGCTGCTGCAACTGGCCGGTTTTCCGGACTGCTGCGGCGCCGCGCTCTGTGCGGCGATCACCGCCGGCGAACGCCTGCCGCTCGCCATCCATGCGGCCGGTGCCGCACAGGCAGCAGCGGGGCTTCCGGATCCCACCGCCAACGGCTTGCTGCCGT
>JAAFHE010000136.1 GCA_013298265.1 Lysobacterales bacterium
GCATCCACACCTCGCCGTCCAGGCCGCGATCCCAGTCGCCCTGTTCCACGCGCCGCGCGAGCACGGCGTTGAAGATCTGCGCGCGCGCCGCCGACAGCAGCATGCCGCGTTCGTGCCGCGGCACGCGGCGGCCGTCGAACATGGCCTGGGCGCGCGCAGCATTCTCGCCGTCGCGGCCGAAGCGCTGCTCGCCGAAATAGTTCGGCACGCCGCGCGCGGCCATGGCCGACAGACGCTGCTGCGCGGCGTCGCGGTCACCGCTCACCTCGCGCAGCAGGATGCGGAAGCGGTTGCGCTTGAGCGCGCCGCGCTTGAGCTTGCGCCCATGACGCCGGGCCTCGAGCACGTGGAACCCATCACCGACCAGCGTGCTCCAGTCCAGCTCGCGCTTGAGCGGCACCGGCACCGAGAACGTCTGCCGCGTCACCGCATGGCGGTCCTTGAGGCCGGCGAAGCTGACCCCTTCAGGGGCTATGCCGGCGAAGCGCGCGAGCGCGCGTGCGACCCATTCGGTATTCGCACCGCGCTTTTCCACGCGCAGGAATACGTGCTCGCCGGTGCCGTCGGGTGCAAAGCCCAGATCTTCGTCGACGAAGAAATCCTCGGGCTGCGCGCGCAGGCGCGCAGACAGCGGCGGTCCGCCGAGTGCATGCGGCCATTGGCTCATGCGAGATCCCGGCGCAGCAGCGCAACCGCCATCGCGGCGATGCCTTCGCCGCGGCCGGTGAACCCCAGCCGCTCGCTGGTCGTGGCCTTGACGCTGACCGCGTCGATCGCGCAGCCCAGATCCTCGGCCAGCAGCGCGCGCATCGCGGCCGCATGCGGCCCGACCTTGGGGCGTTCGGCGATCACGGTGACGTCGGCATTGCCCAGCACGTAGCCCTGGCGGCGGATCAGTTCGTAGCAGTGACGCAGGAACACGCGGCTATCCGCGCCGCGCCAGCGCTCGTCGCTGGGTGGGAAATGCACACCGATGTCGCCCAGCGCCAGCGCGCCGAGCAGCGCGTCGCAGAGCGCGTGGATGACGACATCGCCGTCCGAATGCGCCACGACGCCGTGCGTATGCGGCACGCTCACGCCACCGAGCACGACATGATCGCCGGGGCCGAACGCGTGTACGTCGAATCCTTGTCCGATACGCATCATTTTCCGCAATCCCTTATTTCGCAAATCGAAGCGCGCTCCATTCCTGCAGCGGCGCCCCCAAAGCCCTCCCCTTCAAGAGAAGGGTTGGGTGGGGATGGTGTTTTGGCCTTCTCGTCACTAATGCGGCGAGAAAAGCGGGAATCGAATCATTTATGTACTGATCGACATCGAGCAGCGAAGAACTACACCATCCCCACCCAACCCTCCCCTTGAAGGGGAGGGCTTAAGCGAAGAACTACACCATCCCCACCCAACCCTCCGGCCCGTTGGGCGTTCAAGACGACCAGAACCTTCGGTTCCAAGCGGTCGCCTTTCAGCCCCTTGAAGGGGATGGCTTAGAGGCACCGTGTCCAATACGTCGAGCCATAGACTCAAAGCGAACAGCTATTCAGCTCGCCCGTGCCAGCAGGAATTCCGCCAGCACGAGATCCGCCGGCGTCGTCACCTTGATGTTGTCCTCGCTGCCCTCGACCAGCAGTGGCGCATGACCGGCACGCTCCATCGCCATCGCCTCGTCGGTGATCGCGACACCGGCCGCCGCAGCGTCGGCCAGCGCGGCTTCCAGCGCGCCGCGCGGAAACAGCTGCGGCGTCAGCGCGCGCCAGCGCGATTCGCGCGGCTCGGTCGCGGCCACCCGCCCCTGCGCATCGGCCCGCTTGAGCGTATCGCGCAGCGGTGCGGCGAGCAGGCCGCCGCCGACCGGCACGGCCTCGTCGATCAGGCGCGAGATGTCCGCCACACGCACGCAGGGCCGCGCGGCATCGTGCACGAGCACGGCATGGTCCGGCGCGACGGAGGCGGGCAGCGCGCGCAGTCCGGCCAGCACCGAATCAGCACGTTCCGCGCCGCCGCTCGTGCGCAGCAGCGGCTTGCCGAGTACCTCGATGAGACCGTGCGCCCAGCTCGCGTCATCAGCCGCGATCACGAGCATCAGCCCGGCGATGCGCGGATGCACGGCCAGCCGCTCCAGCGTCTGCAGCAGCAGCGGCTTGCCGGCCAGTTGCAGGTACTGCTTGGGCACGTCCCCGCCGAAGCGGCGGCCACGGCCGGCAGCCGGCACCACGCACCAGAGTCCGCTCATGCGCCGCCGCTCATTTCTGCTGCGGCGCCGCCTGCGCGTCGGACGCCGCCGGCTCGACGACCTGGTAGAAGGTCTCGCCCGGCTTGACCAGGCCCAGCTCCGAGCGTGCGCGCTCCTCGATCGCGTCACGGCCTTCCTTGAGATCCAGCACCTCGGCCTGTAGCGCGTCGTTGCGGGCCTTGAGCGCCTCGTTCGCCTTGCGCGTCTCGGCCACCGTCTGGCGCAGGTTATCCACGTCGCGCACGCCGCCGGCTCCCGTCCACAGCTTGAGCTGCAGGCCGATCAGCAGGATCAGCAGGATCAGCGCGGCGTAGCGCATCATGGCCAGTCGCCTCAGCGAAACAGGTCGGGCAGGTTCGGGAAGGCCTGCTTGCCGGCATAGGTCGCCGCGGTGCCCAGGGCTTCCTCGATGCGCAGCAGCTGGTTGTACTTCGCAACCCGGTCGCTGCGGCACAGCGAGCCGGTCTTGATCTGCGTCGCCGTGGTCGCGACCGACAAGTCGGCGATGGTGGTGTCCTCGGTCTCGCCGGAGCGGTGCGAGACCACCGACGTGTAGCCGGCCGCCTCGGCCATCGCGATGGCTTCGAGCGTCTCGGTCAGCGTACCGATCTGGTTGACCTTGATCAGGATGGAATTGGCGATCTGCTTTTCGATGCCCTGCCGGAAGATCGCCGTGTTGGTCACGAACAGGTCGTCGCCGACGAGCTGGATCTTCTTGCCGAGCTTGTCGGTCAGCACCTTCCAGCCGTCCCAGTCGCCTTCGGCCATGCCGTCCTCGATCGTGATGATCGGATAGCGCGCGCACCAGTCGGCGAGGAAATCGGCGAACTGTTCGGAGCTCAGGCGCTTACCTTCGCCGGACAGGTTGTACTTGCCGTTCTCGAAGAATTCGGAACTGGCCACATCAAGGCCGAGATAGACATCCTCACCGGCCGTATAGCCGGCCTTGGCGATGGCTTCGAGTATGGTCTCGACCGCTTCCTCGTTGGATTTCAGGTCCGGCGCGAAGCCGCCTTCATCGCCGACCGCCGTCGACAGGCCGCGGCTCTTGAGCACCGATTTCAGCGCATGGAAGATCTCGGCGCCGCAGCGCAGCGCTTCGGAAAAACTCGCGCAGCCCACCGGCAGCACCATGAATTCCTGCATGTCGACGTTGTTGTCCGCATGCGCGCCGCCATTGACGATGTTCATCATCGGCACCGGCAGACGCGCGGTTCGCGCGCCGGCGAGGTGCTTCCACAACGGCAGGTTGCGCGCGGCTGCAACCGCATGCGCGTTGGCCAGCGACACGCCGAGCAGCGCGTTCGCACCGAGATGGTTCTTGTTCGGCGAGCCATCGAGCGCGATCAGCTTGCGATCCAGCGCGGCCTGGTCGGCCGCATCGAACCCCGCTAGCGCGGACGCTATCGTCGTGTTGACGTTGCCGACCGCCTTGGTCACGCCCTTGCCGAGATAGCGCGTCTTGTCGCCGTCGCGCAGCTCCACAGCCTCGCGCGAACCGGTCGACGCGCCCGAGGGCACGGCGGCGCGGCCGGTATGGCCGGTCGACAGCGTGACTTCCGCTTCGAGCGTGGGATTGCCGCGGGAATCGAGGATTTCGCGGGCGTGGATCTGGGTGATCGTGGTCATTGGCAAGAAGACTCGTCAGGTCGAAAGAGTGAAGAAGTAATAGAACAGGACAGCAAGCGCCACGGCGCCCACGCTGACCACGATGCGATACAGGCGCGCGCCGCGCTGCTGGATGTCGATCGCGGTCTGTTGCGCCTGCAGCGAACCTTGCGCCGTCTCGCGATGCCGCGCGATCAGCTCCTGCTGACCATCGCGGATTTCACGCAGTAGCTGCAACACCTGTTCGTCCTGCATCGGAAGCTCCTAGGCCTGCGTTTCGAGGAAGCCGTTGCGCTTGCCGATGCGGTCGAGCTCGACCAGCGTCTCCAGCAACGCCTCCATCTTCCCCAGCGGCCAGGCATTCGGCCCGTCGCTGAGCGCCTTGTCGGGATCCGGATGCGTTTCCATGAAAATGCCGGCGATGCCGACCGCGACCGCGGCGCGCGACAGCACCGGTACGAATTCGCGCTGGCCGCCGGACTTACCGTCGGCGCCGCCGGGTAGCTGCACCGAATGGGTCGCGTCGAACACGACCGGGCAGCCGGTATCGCGCATCACCGACAGGCTGCGCATGTCCGACACCAGGTTGTTGTAGCCGAAGCTCGCGCCGCGCTCGCAGACCATGATCTGCTCGTTGCCGGTGGCCTTGGCCTTGGCCGCGACGTGCTTCATTTCCCAGGGCGACAGGAACTGCCCCTTCTTGATGTTGACCGGCTTGCCGGCGCGCGCGACGTTCTGGATGAAGTCGGTCTGGCGGCACAGGAAGGCCGGCGTCTGCAGCACGTCGACGACACTCGCGACCTCGTCCATCGGCGTGTATTCGTGCACATCGGTCAGCACCGGCACGCCGAGCTGGCGCTTCACCGCATCGAGCACCTTGAGGCCTTCCTCGATGCCGGGACCGCGGAAACTCGTGCCCGAGGTGCGGTTGGCCTTGTCGAAGCTCGACTTGAAGATGAAGTTGATGCCGAGCCGGCCGGTGATTTCCTTCAGCGTGCCGGCCGTATCCATCTGCAGTTGCAGCGACTCGATCACGCAGGGTCCGGCGATCAGGAACAGCGGCTGGTCCAGGCCGATCGTGAATCCGCACAGGTTCATGCTCATGCGCCGGACGCCTGGGCGAGGCGCGGCGCATTGCGCACGATCTTGTATTCGCGCGCGGCCTGCACGAAGCCGATGAACAGCGGATGCCCGTCGCGCGGCGTGGAGGTGAACTCCGGATGGAACTGGCAGGCGAGGAACCACGGATGGTTCGGCAGTTCGACCATTTCCACCAGCAGGTCGTCCATCGACTTGCCGGCGATGGTCAGGCCGAGGTCCTCGAACTGCTGGCGATACATGTTGTTGAACTCATAACGATGGCGATGGCGCTCGCGGATCACGTCCTGCCCGTACAGCTTGCGCGCGAGCGAGCCGGCCTTGAGGCGGCATTCCTGCGCACCCAGGCGCATCGTGCCGCCAAGGTCGGACGCCTCAGTGCGTTTTTCCACGTCGCCGGCGGCGGTACGCCATTCGGTGATCAGACCGATGACCGGATGCGCGCAGTTCTTCTCGTTCTCGCTCGAATTGGCGCCTTCCAGGCCGGCGATGTTGCGTGCGAAATCCACCACCGCCGCATGCATGCCGTAGCAGATGCCAAAGTACGGCACGCCGTTCTCGCGCGCCCAGCGCGCCGCGGCGACCTTGCCTTCGAAGCCGCGCTTGCCGAAGCCGCCGGGTACGAGCACCGCATCGCAGTCCTTGAGCACGCTGCCGCCTTCGGCCTCGACCTGCTCGGACTCCAGCCAGCGCAGGTTGACCCGCGTCGACTGCTTGATGCCGCCGTGGCGCAGCGCTTCGCCGAGGGACTTGTACGCGTCCTTGTGCTCGACGTACTTGCCGATGATCGCGACGGTGACTTCGTCCTTGGGATTTTCGACCGCGGCGACGACGCGATCCCAGGCCGACAGGTCAGCCGGGCCGGCATCCAGGCGCAGATGGTCGATGACGAGGCGGTCCAGTCCCTGCTGGTGCAGCCAGGACGGCAGCTGGTAGATCGTATCGACGTCCATCGCGCTGAGTACGGCGCGCTCGGGAACATTGGTAAAAAGTGCAATCTTGCGCCGTTCGCTGTCGGGCACCGGCTGTTCGCAGCGCAGCAGCAGGATGTCGGGCTGGATGCCGATGGTGCGCAGTTCCTTGACGGAATGCTGGGTCGGCTTGGTCTTGATCTCGCCGGCGGCCTTGATGTACGGCACCAGGGTCAGGTGCATGAACAGGCACTTTTCCGGACCGTGTTCGATGCGGATCTGGCGGATCGCCTCGAGGAACGGCAGCGACTCGATATCGCCGACGGTGCCGCCGATCTCGACCAGCGCGACGTCGTAGCCGCGCGTGGCCTCGTAGATGCAATGCTTGATCTCGTCGGTGATGTGCGGGATCACCTGTACCGTGGCGCCGAGATAGTCGCCGCGGCGTTCCTTGCGGATCACCGACTCGTAGATCTTGCCGGTGGTGATGGAATTGCGCCCGGTCAGGCGCGTGCGCACGAAGCGTTCGTAGTGGCCCAGGTCCAGGTCGGTCTCGGCACCGTCGTCGGTGACGTAGACCTCGCCGTGCTGGAACGGACTCATGGTGCCCGGGTCGACGTTGATGTAGGGATCGAGTTTCATCATCGTCACGCGCAGGCCGCGGGCTTCGAGGATGGACGCGAGAGAGGCGGCGGCGATGCCCTTGCCTAGCGAGGACACCACACCACCGGTAACGAAGATCAGAGGGGTCATGAGCAGCGGGGATGGCTGGAAAACCCGATTTTACCGGCATCGGGGCGCAACCGCGAGCGACGCGGCGGCGGCTCGGCATCGATCCGGGCCTGCGGAGCGCACCGATATCCGGATCAATGTGTTTGCCCGCAATGACTTGTGCTCCCCCCGCCGAGATTGCTAGCGTGGCCGGCTGCCCCGAAACCCCGGCTTCCCGACCATGAGCACCAGCGAACGTCTGCGCGACCTGCGTGCTGCCCTGGTGCGGCACGGTGTCGATGCCGTCATCGTCCCCACCGCCGATCCGCACCTGTCCGAATACCTGCCGGCGCGCTGGCAAGGCCGTCAGTGGCTGTCGGGTTTCTCCGGTTCGAGCGGCACGCTGGTCGTGACCGCCGGTTTCGCCGGCATCTGGACCGATTCGCGCTACTTCGAGCAGGCCGCGCAGGAGCTGGCCGGCAGCGAGGTCAACCTGATGCGCCTGACGACACTGCACCGGCCCGAGCATGTGGACTGGCTCTGCGGCCAGCTCCAGTCCGGCCAGACCGTTGCCGTCGCCGGCGACGTGCAGTCCCTGGACATGCAGAACCTCCTGCAGCAGCGCCTGTCCGCCCGCGGCATCGCGCTGCGCACCGACCTCGACCTGATCGACGCGATCTGGGACGACCGGCCGCCGCTGCCCTCCGAACCGGTACGTGAACACAGCGCCGACCACGTCAGTTCCCGCCGCGAGGAACGCCTCGCACGGATACGCGCCGCGATGACGCAGGCCGGCGCGACGCATCATCTGGTGTCCTCGCTCGACGACGTGGCCTGGATCACCAACCTGCGCGGCAGCGACGTGCCGTACAACCCGGTCTTTCTCGCCCACCTGCTGATCGGCCCGGACAACGCCATCCTGTTCGTTCCGCCCGGCAAGATCGCGCCGGCGCTGGGCCGCCAGCTCGCCGCCGACGGCATCGTGCTGGCCGACTACGCCGCGGCCACCACCGCGCTCGCCACGCTGGGCGCCGGCGATTGCGTGCTGCTCGATCCGCGCCGCGTCGTGCATGAGCTGGCCGCAGCCATCGCCAACGAGGTACGCCTCGTACAGCAGATCAATCCGAGCCAGCGCTTCAAGGCGATCAAGACAACCGCCGAACTCGGGCACATCCGCAACGCCATGCGCCACGACGGCGTGGCGCTGGTGCGATTCCTGATCTGGCTTGAGCAGCACATCGGCAGCACGGCGCTGACCGAGCTGGATATTGCTGAGGAACTGAAACGCCAGCGCGAAGCGCAGCCGGATTTCGTCGGCGAGAGCTTCGCCACCATCGCCGGCTACATGGCCAACGGCGCGCTGCCCCACTATCGCGCGACGGCGCAAAGCCACGCCACGCTGGCGCCCAGCGGCCTGCTGCTGGTCGACTCCGGCGGCCAGTACGAAGGCGGCACCACCGACATCACACGCACGATCGCGCTCGGCGACACCACGCCGGAGCAGCGCCGCGACTACACCCTGGTGCTCAAGGGCATGATCGCGCTGTCACGTGCGCGCTTTCCGCGCGGCACCACCGGCCAGCAGCTCGATGCGCTCGCGCGTGCGCCGATCTGGGCCGAGGGCATCAACTACGGCCACGGCACCGGCCACGGCGTCGGCTATTTCCTCAACGTGCACGAAGGGCC
>JAAFHE010000137.1 GCA_013298265.1 Lysobacterales bacterium
GGAAATGCTCGCGCCCATGGCGTCGTGATCGAGTGCGGCCTGCTTGACCGCGGCGAAGCCTTCGATCAGCGGGGCGCGGCGCGGTTCGACGAGCACGTCCTTGAGCCCGGCACGAACGAGTGCGGCATCGCCGCGCCAGCAGCCGGCCAGTACCAGGCTCAGGTTCGCGCTCTGCGCGACGAATTGCTTGAGCTCATAGCTGCCCTGCAATGCCGCGCGCGCGCGGCGCGTTTCCAGTACCGCGTCCGGGTGTACGAGTACACAGGTCCATTCCGTCGGCACGGGCACGCAGACCGTATGTTCCGCGGTGGCGAGTACGACGCCGCCGAGCAGCATCGGCCCGACGTTGTCGCCGTGGCGGCCGCCGCTCGCGACGGCTTCGCCGGTGACCGCGAAGGGATACAGCGCCGCGCGCGGCAGCGGTTCGTCGAGCAGCGCATTGGCCGCGACGAGCGCGGCGACGCACGACGCTGCGGAACCACCCATGCCGGAACCCAGCGCTATGCCCTTGTCGAGTTCGATCTCGAAGCCGTAGTCCAGCTGCAATGCCTCGCGCAGCGCGATCAGCGCCGCGCCGGCGGTGTTTGCCGGTGCTGCCAGTGGCAGGTCGACCGTGCTGCCGCGGATCGCGCTGATGCGCACCTCGGGCGTAACGATGCGCCGCACCGTGGCGCAGTCGCCGGCGCCGGTGATCGAGTGACCGAGGATGTCGAAGCCGACGCCGATGTTGCCGACCGAGGCCGGCGAGAACGCAGTCGCGGACGTACGCATCAGACGCGTGCTCCGAGGTTGCCGGCGACGCGCAGCAGGTCGGCGAACACGCCGGCCGCGGTGACTTCCGGTCCGGCGCCAGGCCCCTGCACCACGAGCGGGTTGTTGCAATAGCGCCGAGTGGAGAATTGCACGATGTTGTCGGTCTCGCGCAGGTGGGCAAAGGCGTGCTCGCGTCCGAGTTCGACCAGGCCGACGCTGGCGCCGCCGTCGTGGTCCAGCCGTGCGACATAGCGCAGCACCTTTCCGGCCGCGGCGGCGGCGGCCTGGCGCTGGGCAAACGCGGCGTCGATTTCCGACAGGCGCGCCATGAATTCGTCCGGCGCGGCGTCGCGCAGTGCCGCGGGTACGAGGCTTTCGACCCGCACCTCGTCCAGTGCCAGGTCGCGACCGGCCTCGCGCGCCAGGATCACGAGCTTGCGCGCGACGTCGGTGCCGGAAAGGTCGTCGCGCGGATCGGGCTCGGTATAGCCCAGGCCGTGCGCCTCGCGCACGAGTGCGGAGAATGCGGTCGAGCCGTCGTAGCGGTTGAACAGCCAGGCCAGCGTGCCGGAGAAGATGCCGTCTATCGCGAGCACGTCGTCGCCGGTGTCGAGCAGGTCGCGCAGGGTGCTGAGCACGGGCAGGCCGGCGCCTACCGTGGCCTCATAGCGGAAACGCGCACCGCCGCTCGCCATGGCCGCACGGATCGCGCGGTAGCGCGCCAGCGGTCCCGCGCCGGCCTGCTTGTTCGGCGTGATCACGTGGATGCCGGCGGCGAGCCATCCGGCGTAGCGTTCGGCCACCCGGTCGCTAGCGCTACAGTCGACGATGACCGTATGCGGCAGATGCGCGGCCTGCAGATGCGCGGTGAACGCATCGAGATCAGCCTCGAGCGCGGATTCGTCCAGGCGGCGCTGCCAGTCCGTGGTGTCGCCGCGATCATCGAGCCACATGCGTCCGCGCGAAGCCACCGCGCGCAGGCGCAGGTCCAGGTTGCTGTCGCGCTTGAGCCGCGCCTGCGCCGCGTGCAACTGGTTCAGCAGCGCCGCGCCGACCTTGCCCGGGCCGATCACGCCGACCGACAGGGTTTGCGCCGACAGCCAGAAGCCCGCATGCGCGGCGCGCAATGCCTTGTCCGCGTCGGCGCTGGCAACGGCGACGGAGATGTTGCGTTCCGAGGCGCCCTGGGCAATCGCGCGGATGTTGACCTGCGCCCGCGCCAGCGAGGCGAACAGGCGCGCGGCGACGCCGGGCGTGCCGGCCATGCCGTCGCCGACCGCGGCAAGCACGCTGATGCCGCGGATCAGCTGCACGTTCTGCACCTGCGCGTTGTCCAGTTCGCGCGCAAACGCGGACTGCAGCGCGCGGCGCGCGGTGTCGGCTTCGCTCTCGCGCACGACGCAGCAGATCGAATGTTCGGACGAGCCCTGCGAGATCATCACGACCGAGACGCGCGCATCGCGCAGCGCGGCGAAGACGCGCTCGGCCGTGCCGGGCACACCGATCATGCCGGCGCCTTCGAGGTTGAGCAGGGCCAGATCCGGCGACAGGGTCAGGCCCTTGACCGGGCCGGCCTCGTCGCCGACGGCGCTGATGCGTGTGCCCGGATGGTCGGGCCGGAAACTGTTGCGGATCAGGATCGGCAGGCCGCGGCTGATCGCCGGCGTCATGGTCTGCGGATGCACGACCTTGGCGCCGAAATAGGCCAGTTCGCAGGCCTCGTGGTAGGACAGCGCGGCCAGCGGCACCGCTTCCGGCACCAGGCGCGGGTCGGCCGACAGCACGCCGTCGACGTCGGTCCATATATGCAATTCTTGTGCTTTGAACAAAGCGGCAAATATCGCGCCGGAGTAGTCGCTGCCGTTGCGGCCCAGCGTGGTGATGCGGTTGGCGCCGTCGCGCGCGACGAAGCCGGTGATGATGATCCGCGGCGACGGATTGGCTTCGCGCCAGCGCGCCAGGCGCGCCTCGCTCGCAGGCCAGTCCACGGCGACACCGAGATCGCCGTGATGCGCGCAGGTGTTCGGACAACAGGCGCGCCGAATAGACCTCGCCGAGCCCCTGCACGCGCTCGAGCGCCTCGCGCGTCGGCGTGGCGAGCACGGCCAGCGCATGCAGCAGTTCGGCCAGTTCGTCGAACTGGCGCTGCAGCCAGTCGCTGCTCGCCGCGGCGTGTTCGCCGAGCAGCTCGTCGGCGGTGCGCAGGTGACGTTCGCGCAGCGCCTGCCACGGCGTGCGCCAGTCGCCGCCGTCGGCGGCAGTGTGGGCCAGCGCGATCAGCGCGTCGGTGACGCCCTTCATCGCGGACACGACGCTGGCCTGCACGGCCTCGCCGCGTGCGCGCAGCAGGCCGGCGACATGGCGATAGCGCGCGGCGTCGGCGACGGACGAGCCGCCGAACTTGTGTGCGATGACGGACAGGGGCGCAGGTTCGGCCGCGTCGGCGGGTTCACGATCCTGCAAAGCGAAAGCGGACGAACTCATGCAGCCTCCAGTGAGGCTCCGCGTTCCGCAGGATTCGGGACTCGCGCCCGCATCCTGTAGGAGGTGCGGGGCCGTTTGCGTTTAGAAACCTATTCGCGCACGACTCGCCGCACCACGCTAGTCGTGGTGGACGTCGTAATCGTCGTACCGGCGCCAACGCCGCAGACCGCCGCGGGGGCAGTCAAAGGATTCGGGCGATGGCGGGCCGGTGTGCGCATGAAACCCGAGTGAAACGGATGCGCTGGCGGTGTGTCAAGCGGCGCGAGGGAATAAGCACGTTCGACAAGAGATCGGCCCGAGCTCTTGAGCCCTCCCCTTAAGGGGGTGAATGAAACTGCCCCGCGCGGCCGGAGGCCAAGAAGCGATATTCTGATCGCTACTTGGAGGTTTTCATGCAGAAGGTTTCTCGTCGTCGATTTACAGACGATTTCAGGTCTCAAGCAGTAGCGCTATCCGAAAGCATGGGGCGGGCGGCGGCCGCTCGGAAGCTCGGCATCTCGGTCAAGTCGTTGGCCAATTGGGTCGCTACCGCACGACAAGGCAAGCCGGTGTCATCAGCGAAACGGCGTGATGTCAGCGAGATGGAGGCGGAGAACTCAAGGCTGCGCGCGGAAAATGCAGCACTTAAGATAGAAAGGGAAATATTAAAAAAAGCAACGGTGTTCTTTGCCAAGGAGTCCCGGTGAAGTACGCCTTTATTGCCGCCGAGCGGACTCACTATCCTTTGACCATCCTGTGTCGAGTGCTCGATGTATCGACCTCCGGTTTCTACGAATACGTGTCGCGTTGTGATCGCCCCAAGGCCGATCCTGACGCTGCCTTGCGCGAGGATCTTCGTACCGTTCACCAGGGTAGCCGCGGCACCTATGGACGTCCACGATTGGTGCGTGCACTGCGTGCCTGTGGCCACACTGTCGGCCCCAAGCGCGTGAGGCGGCTGATGGGCGAAGAAGGCCTGCAGGGCGCCCGCAAGGGCCGTTTCACGCCCTGCACGACCGATAGCCGGCACACACGGCCAGTCGCGTCAAACGTACTCGATCGCCGATTTGCCGTCGACGCCAACGTCGACGCCTGGGCCAGCGACATCACCTACATTCCTACACGCGACGGTTGGCTATACCTGGCGATCGTGATCGCCCTGCGCACTCGCCAGATCATTGGCTACAGTTTGGCCAATCACATGCGCGAAGACCTCGTCGAGCAGGCATTTCTCAACGCGTATGCATTCGCGCCCAGTGAGCAAGGCGTCATTTTCCACTCCGATCGCGGCAGTCAATATGCCAGCGCCAAGTTCGCCCAAGTGATCACACCGCTGGGCTTTATTCCCAGCATGAGTCGTAAAGGAAACTGCTGGGACAACGCCGTATCCGAGAGCTTCTTCGCCACGCTCAAAACGGAGGAAGTCACTGCGCCATACGAGAGCGAAGCGGCTGCACACGAAGGCATCGCCGGCTACATACACGGCTTCTACAACCCGCACCGACTGCACTCGTCACTCGGCTACTTGTCTCCAAATGACTATGCGCAGAAACTACGGCGCGCGGACTAACGACACCAACGCACTCGCGTTCTTGATCTCCGAAATGACGGGGCAGCTTCAGAAGGACGATGGCTCAGAACCGAAGGTTCTCATCGTCCTGAACGCCCAACGGGCCGGAGGGTTGGGTGAGGATGGGTTTTGCCGTGGCATGTCGGGTGCCACAAAACAGATGTGTGCTGTGAAGCAGGTGTTTCTTACTCGCACGAAGCAACATCAACACCATCCCCACCCAACCCTCCCCTTGAAGGGGAGGGCTTTTAGCGCTCCGCTTGGCTTAGTACCACGCAGTCCGCAGTCCGCAGTCGGCGGTCGGCAGCGCCGCTAGAGCTTCCCGCTCAACGTCTCGAACAGCAGCGCCTTGCGCCAGCCCTCGAGCGCCTCAGGCCATTGCCGGTCGAACACGAACGCCTCGATATGCCGGCGTGCGCAGAGCAGGCCGTCGGGAATCTCCAGGTCGGTCGCAATTGCGACGACCGCGTCCTTCATCGCTGCGATGGTGCGCTTCTGTGCCGGCGCCGGCATCGGGAAGATCGGCGCGAAGTCCATCTCCTCCGGTGTCAGCGGTTCCTGCAGCACGGTCAGCAGTTCGTCGCGCTGGGCGCCGCGCAGGGCACGCAGGCCCTTGGCGCGCTGGAACAGTTCGTCCGCGTCGCGCGGAGGTTTTGTTACAAAATCCATTATGTGCATATCGTCGAGCAGCCACGGACGCGGCTTGTCCACGCGCCGGGCGGTCGCCTCGCGCCAGAGCAGTACGCGGCGCAGCAGCGCCTGTCGTTCGGGCGGCCACTCGGCGGCGCTCTTGAAACCGCGCTGCGGCTGAGTGTCGCCGTCGCGGCTGCGTGCCTTGTGCAGCAGGCGCTGGCAGTCTTCGGCGTGCCACTCGCGGCGGCCGAGCCGGGCTAGCCGCGCGTCCAGTTCCGCGTGCAGCATCGCCAGGTGGACCACGTCCTGTGCCGCGTAGTCGAGCTGTTCGGCGCTGAGCGGCCGGCGCAGCCAGTCGGAGCGGGTTTCCGCCTTGGGCAGGTCCACACCGACGATCGCGGCGACGAGCTTCTGGTAGCTCAGGCCGGCGCCGAAGCCGGTCATGGCCGCGGCGATCTGCGTGTCGAACAGCCGGCCCACGCCGGCCGGGACCGGGTCGGCCAACGCTTCGAGATCTTCGCTCGCGCTGTGCATGACGCAGGTGTTGGCCGGGTCCGCCAACAGTGGCGCCAGAGCGCCGAGGCCCGACAGCCCGAGAGGGTCGAGCAAGGCGATCTCGCCGTCGAGGTTCACCTGTACCAGCGCCAGGCGCGGATAGAAGCTGTCGGTGCGCATGAACTCGGTGTCGAGTCCGATAAGACGGGTGGCCGCATGCCGCGCGACGAGCGCGGCAGCAGCGTCAGGCTGCGCAATCCAGTGGTGCACGCAAGACTCCAGTGAGGGCGTGCGGCGCACGCGGTTGTCAGGCAGAACGCGTTAGCCTAAGGTCAGTTGTCCCTGCTGTCACATTCGACGCGCGCATGGCTGGTTCTGAAAAAGTCCGCAAGCAGACCACATGGGGTGGGGCAGCGGGTATCGCCGTGCTCGGTTTCGCGCTCGTATACCGCTTTTTTCCCGAGGTCATCCACGTATCGCCGGGGCAGCGTCCGACCAGTCTGCCGGTACGCACCAGCGCGCCGCCGCCGCCGATCGACGTGCGCGCCAACACCCAGTCCATCGTCGAATTCGGCCCGCCGCGCGAGCTGGCCGCAGCAGCCCCGCCAGTTCCCGAGCTGCCGACCGAGCCCGAAATCCCCGCCACCGAGAGCATCACCGCCCTGCTCGCGCGCGCCGACAAGGCCGTCGCCGACGGCCAGCTATTCGAGCCGGCTGATGCGAACGCGCTGGCGCTGTATCGCCAGGCGCTCGATGAGGACAAGACCAACCGGCGCGCGCGCAGCGGCCTGGCCGCGGTGCAGGACCGCCTGCTGCAGGACGTGACCACGGCGCTGGAACAGGGCGATACCGCCGAAGCGCAACGTGTGCTCACGGGCCTGAGCACAGTCCCGCACGAGGAGGCGCGCTTTGCCGAGCTGCGCACGCGGCTCGCACTGGCGCAGCAAGTCGCTCCACTGCTCGCCAGCGCGGCCGAGCTGCTCAAGCAGGGCAAGGGCCTCGAACCGCCCGGTGCAAGCGCGCTCGATGTCTATCGGCGCGTGCGAGAACTCGACCCGGCCAACGTGCTTGCGCAGCAGGGCCTCGAACAGATCCAGCGCGGCGTGCTCGAACGCGCGCTGGCCGCGGTCGCGCGCGACGATTTCGCCGCGGCCGACGCGGTGCTGGTCGAGGCCGCCGCGATAGCGCCGGGCTCGCAGGCGCTGCTCGACACGCGCACGCGCACCGAAGGCGTGCGCCGCCAGCGCGCTGAAACCGTGCTCGCGCAGGCGCAGTCGGCGCTGGATTCGGGCAATGCGGACCTGGCCGAGCGCCTGGCGGCACAGGCCCAGAGCATCAGTGCCGACCTGCCCGGTGTGGACGTATTCCAGGACAAGCTGCGCAACGCACGGCTCTACGCCAGCATGAAGCCGGGCCAGCTCATCAGCGATCCGTTCCTCGATCGAGCCGGTACGGCACCGGCCGTGCTCGTGGTGCCGACGGGCCGGTTTCTCATGGGTTCGCCCGACGAGGAAGAAGGCCATCGCAACGCCGAAGGGCCGCAGCGTGAAGTCATCATCGACAGCGGTTTCGCACTGGGGCGCAGCGAGGTCACGGTCGGCGAGTTCCGCGAGTTCATCCGCGCGAGCGACTACCGCACCACGGCCGAGCAGGAAGGCGATTCCAGCGTCTACGACGAGAACTCCGGCCGCATGGTCGAGGGCAAGGGCGTGACCTGGCAGGACGACTACCGCGGCCGCCGTGCAACCGACAACCTGCCGGTGATCCATGTCAGCTGGGACGATGCGGCCGCCTATCTGGCGTGGCTGGCCAAGCGTACCGGCAAGGCCTACCGCCTGCCGTCCGAGGCGGAATACGAATACGCGCTGCGTGCGGGCTCGGCCACGCGCTTCCCCTGGGGCGACGGCGATCCGGTGCGCGCGATCGGCAATTTCACCGGCGCCGGCGACCGCTCGCCGGCGCACCGCACCTGGCGCAAGGCATTTCCGCGCTATACCGACGACCATTGGGGACCGGCGCCGGTGGGCAGTTTCCCCGCCAACCCGCTGGGCCTGTCCGACCTGGACGGCAACGTGTCGGAATGGGTCGAGGATTGCTGGCACGACACCTACATCCGCGCCCCGCGCGACAGCCGCGCCTGGATCAATCCCGGCTGCGAGCGCCACGTCGTGCGCGGCGGCTCCTGGGGCAGCGATCCGGACCAGGTCCGCTCGGCATTCCGCCTGTCGGCCCTGGCGACGACGCGCAGCGGGCGCGTGGGGTTTCGGGTGGCGCGGGATC
>JAAFHE010000138.1:0-2360 GCA_013298265.1 Lysobacterales bacterium
CGCTCGGCGGCGATGCGCGAAGTGTTTCGTGCCATCGGCCGCGTCGCGGCGAGCGGACTCAATGTGCTGATCACCGGCGAAACCGGGACCGGCAAGGAACTCGTCGCGCGCGCGCTGCATACGCACAGCGCGCGCGCGACGCGCGCCTATGTGGCGCTGAATACGGCGGCGATACCCTCGGAGCTGCTCGAGTCGGAGTTGTTCGGCCATGAGATGGGCGCGTTCACCGGCGCGACACGACGCCACGCCGGGCGCTTCGAGCAGGCCGATGGCGGCACCCTGTTCCTCGACGAAATCGGCGACATGCCGCTACTGCTGCAGACGCGGCTGCTGCGCGTGCTGGCGGAAGGGGAGTTCTATCGCGTCGGCGGGCGCGAACTGATCCGCGCTGACGTGCGCGTGATCGCGGCGACGCACCAGGATCTGGAAGGAAAGGTCGGGCGCGGCGAGTTCCGCGCCGACCTGCTGCACCGGCTGGACGTAGTGCGCATCCACCTACCGGGCTTGCGCGAGCGGCGCGAGGACATCGCGCTGCTGGCCGAGCATTTCCTCGCGCGCGCCGCCGAGGAGCTGAAGGTGGGCGCCAAACGCTGGTCGGCCAAGGCGCTGGCGGCGCTGGAACGGTTCGATTGGCCAGGCAATGTACGGCAGCTCGAAAACCTGTGCCGGCGTCTGGCGGTCATGGCGCCCGGCCGCGAGATCCGCGCCGAGGATGTGCCGTTCGCGCAGTCGGCGACCGGCGTTGCCGGTCCATCCTGGACCGAGGGATTGCGCCGCTGGGCTGATCAGGAACTCGCCGCCGGCCGGGGCGATCTGCACGCCAGCGCGGTGACCCAGCTCGAACGGGTGCTGTTCGAGGCGGCGCTGACGGTCCACGGCGGCCACCGCCAGCACGCGGCGGAGGCGCTGGGACTCGGGCGCAACACCTTGACGAGAAAGCTTGGCAGTTCGCGCAAACGGCCGGGCCAAGACCGGTAACGGGTCGCGACCGGCGCCGATTTCGGGTTAGGGGGAAGGGGCTGGGTCATTCGGCCTGGTGGCGGAAGAAGTCCAGAAAGCGCGTGCCAGAAGTTGTATCTGGGGTCGGTTAGCGCAACTATCGCCCGACGTCGTATAGGAAAGCGTATCCAGGGAGGTCCGGCCCTGGCCGGGCTTGATGCGCTGCAGGGCTGTGCGACCCCCACCGTTGAGTACAACCTAGCCCTATGGGAATCCCGAACATGCGTTGCTTCAAGTCTGCTCTCACTCTTGCCCTTCTCACCTGTGCGTCGACTGCCTTCGCCCAGGGCACGATCACGTCCGGCACTGCGAACTATGTCCAGTCAGCATCCCATTGGGATACGAGTCCGGCAGTCGACTTTACCGGCGTCGGTACCGGCGACCAGCTATTCGAATCGGGCTGGTGGTTCCGCATTCAGGGCGATACTCAGGAAACCGTGTTTCCGACCCCGACCACGACCAACTATACGGGCGCCACGGCGACGATAGCCTGGACCGACCTCGCCGGGCGCGGCCTGGGCGTTGCCAAGACCATCAATCTGACGAGCGCCGGCGCCGGACAGGGCGAGGTCGCTACGACGATCGCTGTCACCAACAACGGCGCAGCCGCGATCACGCTGCACCTGTTCAATATGGCCGATCTCGACGTCAACGGCAGTGCCGCCACCGACAACGCGGTACTGGTGCAGCCGAACAACTACATCCGTGTCAACGATGCGACGGCTGGCCAGTGCGAATACCGTGGCCCGGGCGCCGTGGCTTATCAGGTGCTGCCGTTCGCCGCTACGACCGATGTGGCCGCGCAGCTCAGCAATACGACGGTGACGGATTTCCCGAATACCGGACTGCCGTTCGGCCCGGGCGATTTCACGGGCGGTTTCCAGTGGACGCTGCAGTTGGCGCCGGGTGCGACCGGCACCGTGCGGCTGTTCGTGGCCTGCAACACGACCGCGACGCCGGTTTCGCTGCAGCGCTTCCAGGTCGACTGACCACGGCGATTGCACGATCCGCAGCATTGAGGGACGGCCTCGGGGGGGCGTCCCATTTTGATGGGGCCGGACCCATCGTCGTATTGCGCGCGGCCTTGGCAGAATGTCTCTTCGTCCCGCCAATCCGAGCCGCCCATGTCCGAAATCGAATCAGTTCCCACCGTCATCCGGACCGATCAAACCCGCGTGCGCGCCGCCGCGCGCGAGGACATCGCATTCCTGGTCGAGGCCAACGTCGCGATGGCCTGGGAGACGGAAGAAAAGAAGCTGGACCGGGAACTGCTGACCTGCGGCGTCAGCGCTGTATTCGACGAGCCGCGCCGCGGTTTCTATCTGATTGCCGAGCGCGACGGAGTGGCGGCCGGCTGCCTG
>JAAFHE010000138.1:2370-8190 GCA_013298265.1 Lysobacterales bacterium
GTGGAGCGACTGGCGCAACGGCGACTGGTGGTGGATCCAGAGCGTCTATGTGCGTCCGGACCATCGCCGCCATGGCGTATTCCGCAGCCTGTACCGGCACGTGGAGGCGGCGGCGCGCGCGGCGCCTCGCGTGGTCGGCCTGCGCCTGTTCGTAGAGTGGGAGAACGAACGCGCCCAGCGTACCTATGCGGCGCTGGGCATGCAGCAGGAGCATTACCACATGTACCGGACGGGATTTGTCCCGTTCTGAACGGTCGGGGCGCGCAAGCCCCGGCTTGCGCGGGGCCCCATGCGTCGGACGAGGCCGGATTGCGCGCTGCCGTCAGCGGCGCGTGTTCATGACGAACTGCAGGAACTCGGCGCGCGTGCGCGCGTCGTCGCGAAACTCCCCGAGCATCTGGCTCGTGACCATCGATACGCCGGTCTTGTGCACGCCGCGGGTCGTCATGCATTGGTGTGCCGCTTCGATGATCACGCCGACACCGCGCGGCTTGAGCACGTCCTCGATGCAGTGCGCGATCTGCGCGGTGAGCTTTTCCTGCACCTGGAAGCGGCGCGCGAAACCCTCGACGACGCGGGCGAGCTTGGAAATGCCGACGACCTTGCTTGTCGGCAGGTAGCCCACGTGCGCGCGGCCAATGATCGGCGCCATGTGATGTTCGCAGTGGGATTCGAACTCGATGTCGCGCAGCACGATGAGTTCGTCGTAGCCGGCCACTTCCTCGAAGGTACGGCGCAGGTATTCGGCCGGATCTTCCGCGTAGCCGGAGAACCAGTCGCGGTAGGCATCGACGACGCGCCGCGGCGTGTCGAGCAGGCCTTCGCGTGTGGGATCTTCGCCGGCCCAGCGCAGCAATGTGCGGATGGCGGCTTCGGCTTCGGCGCGCTCGACGCCGGGGTTGGAAGAATCGTCTGTCATTAACGGATCCGCGGACGGAGACGGAGGCGCATTGTAGGCCGGATGGGCCGTGCGCGGATCAGCGCAGGCCGCGGCTCTCGATCTCGCGCGTCAGCGTGCGCATGGCGTTGATGACTTCGTCGCCGCTGGCCGGCTTTCCGGCCACCGCGATGCGTGCGCGAAGTGCCATCGTGAGCACCTTCAGCGGCTGCGCATTCGCCTGCTTGTCACCGGAGAACGCCTGTCGGCCGAGTTCCGAATTGAACCGGTGCAGGTCGAAGAAGAAACGCTCCTGACCGTCGGTCAGGAAGCCGAACACCGGCAACGCCGAGGCCGCGTCGGTCGTGGCCCGGTGGCAGCGCATCTCGCGTTCCTGGCACAGCCGCATGCCGGTCTCGACGAAGCGCGGGAACGGTTCGGCCACGTTGGCGGTATCCAGATCCGCGGCGATCAGCGCCAGTTCCCGCGCATGGACCAGGGCGGGATTGTCGCGCCAGCCCGGGACGTGCTTGTCGAGCTTGATGTCGAGCTTGGAGGCCAGCGCACCGCCGCTCTGCACGAGATCGACGGAGTTGTACTCCCAGTCCTGCGCCGGCGGCCGCGCATCGAACGTGGAGCCGGCGATGGTCAGCTCCAGACCGATGTAGAAGTCGGCATCGCGCGTGCGCTCGAAACCGACAAGGTCGAGGATGCGGAACCCTTCCACGATGCTGGCGCGCTCGTTGCTGCCGACGCCGGCACTGTAGATTGCCGGCTCGCGCTGGCGCAGGTCGTGGCAGGCCGCAAACAGGCCGAGCAGCAGCCAGTCGTCGAGGCTCAGGGCCTGTATGCCGACATGCTGCATCAGTCGCGCGATGCGGCTGTCGAAAATTTCCAGAATGTGGTGTTCGTTGTGGTAGGCGTGGAAATCCGCGCCCCAGCTGCCGTGGCGCAGGGCGAGCCGCGCATAGGCCAGTTCGACCGCGGCTTCGGCGCGCTCGACGCGCTCGATGCCGCCGTCCGGAATGATGGGCGCCAGCGCCACGCGCCGCCGCTCCAGGGCCGCGGCCAGCCCGGGTGCCGCTGAGGCCAGCAGAGCCCGCGCCTGGGCCACGTCCGCAATGGACCGTTCGGCGGCGTCTTCGGCAAACTCGTGGGGAAACGGCAGTATCACGTGCGGCCAGGCCCTCCACCAGGCGACCGCAGTATATGTCAGCGCCACGGCAGCGCCAGCCGTCGGTGATGCGGACGCACGCGCTGCACCTGCGCCGCGCCGCTTGCGCCAGCGAGCTCAGATCCAGCCGCGTTGCGCCAGCGAAACCGGCGTTCCTGTGCCGACCACGAAATGATCCAGTATCCGCACACCGACGAGATTGAGCGCTTCGCGCAGTTCGCCGGTGATGGCGCGGTCCGATTCGCTGGGCTCGGCGACGCCCGACGGATGGTTGTGGGCCAGTATCACGGCAGCGGCGTTGTGGCGCAGACAGGCACGCACGACCTCGCGCGGATGAACCGCGGTGCCGTCGATGGTGCCGCGGAACATTTCCTCGAAGGCAATGACACGGTGGCGGTTGTCGAGGAACACCACGGCGAAAACTTCGTAGGGATAGCCAGACATGCGCGAGCGCAGAAACTCGGCCGAATCCAGCGGCGTGCGCAAGGTGTCATTGCGCTTGAGCTCCGCGGCGCCGCAGCGTCGCGCGACTTCCAGCACCGCTTGCAGACGGCACGACTTGGCCGCGCCCAGGCCGCGCACGCGCGGCAGTGGCTCCGCGCGCACCAACAGTGCGCGCAGGCCTCCGCCCTGCTTGAGTAGCTGGCGGCCGAGGTCGACGGCGGTCTGGCCACGACTGCCGCTGCCGAGGAAGATCGCCAGTAGCTCCGCATCGGAGAGCGTGGCGGCGCCCTGCGCGAGCAATTTCTCGCGCGGCCGTTCCTCAATGGGCCATTGGCTGATATTCACTGGCGCTCCTGCCGGGGGAATCCTGTCTGCAGTCTAGTCAACCGGTGACGTGGTTCGCGCGCGCCGGGAGCGGGCTTTCCCGTAAGCTATCCGCGCATAAACCGGTGGGAAATTTCCGATGGTGTCGACAGGGTTGGCCGGCAGGCGGGTGCTGCTGGGTGTGACGGGAGGGATTGCCGCCTACAAGCCGGCCGAGCTGGTGCGCCGGCTTGGCGAGGCCGGAGCGGAGGTGCGTGTGGTCATGACGGAGAACGCGGCACGTTTTGTCACTCCGCTGACTTTCCAGGCGCTGTCGGGCCATCCGGTGCGCCTGAGTCTCTGGGACGAAGGCGCCGAAGCAGCGATGGGCCATATCGAGCTTGCGCGCTGGGCCCAGGACATTCTGGTGGCGCCGGCCAGCGCCGATTTCCTCGCCCGGATCGCGCATGGTCTGGCTGACGATCTGTTGACGACGCTGTGCCTGGCCAGCGCGGCGCCGGTGTACGTGGCACCCGCCATGAATCAGCAGATGTGGGCCAATCCGGCGACTCAGGCCAATCTCGCGCTGCTGCGCACGCGCGGTGTCGGGATCTTCGGGCCGGCCGCGGGAGCGCAGGCTTGCGGCGATGTTGGCAGCGGGCGTCTGCTCGAACCTGACGAGCTGGTCGCGGCGCTGGCCGCATCCGGTCAGCCGGGCCTGCTGAGCGGGCGCCGCGTGGTGATCAGCGCCGGCCCGACCTACGAAGATATCGATCCGGTCCGCTTTCTCGGCAACCGCAGTTCCGGCCGCATGGGATTTGCGGTCGCCGCAGCGGCGGCGGAAGCCGGCGCCCAGGTCATCCTGGTGGCGGGTCCGGTTCATCTGCCGACGCCGGCCGGCGTGCAGCGCGTCGACGTGCGCAGCGCACGTCAGATGCACGCGGCGGTGCTGGCCGAGGCGACGGCCGCCGACGTTTATGTCGCCGCCGCCGCAGTCGGTGATTTCCGACCGCTGGAAGTGGCCGCGCACAAGATCAAGAAGCGCGGCGACGGCGGCATGACGCTGGAACTGACTCAGAATCCGGACATCCTCGCCGATGTGGCCGCGCTGCCGCAGCGGCCATTGCTGGTCGGGTTCGCTGCGGAAACCGAGAACGTCGAGGCGTATGCGCGGGCGAAGCTCGAACGCAAGCGTCTGGACCTGATCGCGGCGAACCAGGTCGGTGGCGGCCTGGGTTTCGAAACCGAGGACAATTGTCTGACCCTGATCAGCGCGGACGACATCACGTGCCTGCCGACCGCGTCCAAGCGCGAGCTGGCGCGCCAGCTGATCGAGATCGTGGCGCAGCGGCTTGAGCAGCGCAGTGCGCACAACAGAGACGTCGCCGCATGATCGACGTCGAGTTCAAGATTCTCGACCCGCGCGTCGGCACGGCCATTCCGCTGCCAGCCTATGCCACCAGCGGATCGGCCGGCCTGGATCTGCGTGCGGCACTGGATCAGCCGCTGGTCCTGCAGCCAGGCCAGTCGGAGCTTATATCGACAGGTTTTGCGATCCATCTGAAGGATCGCGGTTATTGTGCCGTCATCCTGCCGCGTTCCGGTCTGGGCCATAAGCACGGCATCGTATTGGGCAATCTGGTCGGGTTGATCGACTCGGACTACCAAGGGCCGCTTATGGTGTCGTGCTGGAACCGTTCCGGGCAGGCCTTTACCATCGTGCCGGGAGATCGTATTGCCCAGCTCGTATTCTTGCCGGTGGCACACGCCGCTTTCCGGCTTGTGGACGATTTCCAGCCGACCGGGCGTGGCGACGGCGGTTTCGGTTCTTCGGGCGTGACCTGACCGGCGCGGGGAGTTCATCGGATGAAGAAAAAGCTGGGCGATGCCGCAAAGATGGCGGCGGTTGCGTCGGGCGACGCGCCGCCGAAGCGGCGTCTCGCGCTGCCGGCGCTGGACTGGCGGCGCCTGCTGCCGGCCGCGTTGTCGACGGTGTTTGCGGCGGCGGCGCTGTTTTTCGCCTGGCAGGCCACTCAGGTCTGGCGCGAACAGGCTGCACTCGCGAACCTTGCCAGCCAACGCCAGTCCCGGGTGCAGGCGGTGAGCGAAGCCATAGACGGGTGGCGTGCGCAAATCGCCGCGGCGCTGCAGTTGCCGGCGGTGCAGCAGTCGCTGCTGGATGGCGATCCCGCGCAGCGCGAGACGGCCGTGGCAGCATTGCGCGCCGCGATGCCGGAGGTGGCCGAGGCGTATTTCTTCAGTCCCGAACTCGGCGAAGTACTCGGTTCGGACCTGCGCACGTTCGGTTATGCCAAGGCGGCCCAGCTGGTCCAGGCGCAAAGCGGCTCGGCGCCGGCGCAGTCTGTCGTCATCGGCAAGAGCGGTCGCATGATCACGTTTGCCGAAACCGTGCGCGCCAACGAGAAAGCCATCGCAGTGGCTTGGGTGGCGGTGCCGATGCAGCCCGTATTCGATGTGTTCTCGCAGGCATCCCTTAGCGACGGCCGTCTGGAGCTGCGCCAAGGTAGCGGCAATACGACTGACCTGGTGCTGCTTGGTGTCGGTAGCGGAATCGTCGGCTCGGTTCCGGACCTGGGCGTGGCTGTGGCTGGGTCGGCGTTCCGCATCGCGGAACTGCCGCCGGATCTTTTCATCGTCGTTTCCGACAACCCCTGGTTGCCGCTGGTGCTCGCCGTGCTCTGTGGCCTGGCGGCGTTCATCGCGATCTGGCTGCGTAAAGTCGGTTGGCATGACGGCATGGCGGTATTGCGCGGCAAGCTCGTCAAGAGCACGGAAGTGGAATCCAACGCGACGATGGCCGAGGTGCTGCAAAGCGAACCGCGCGCCTCGCGCACACCGAAAACCGTGCCGGGCGCCCGCACCGTTGCCACGGCCGCGGCGCCCGTGTCCAAGCTCGCGATCGATCGCAGCATCTTCCGTGCGTATGACATCCGCGGCGTGATCGGCAAGACGCTCGATCGCGACATTGCGCGCCAGCTCGGACGCGCGATCGGCAGCGAAG
>JAAFHE010000139.1 GCA_013298265.1 Lysobacterales bacterium
TGCGCAACCTGAGCTGCCACGTGCTCGACGCAGCCGGCGAACCACTGCCGCCGGGCGTGCCCGGTGAACTGCACATCGGTGGCATCGGCCTCGCGCGCGGCTATCTCGGCCAAGCACAGATGACGGCGCAGAACTTCGTTTCCGACCGTCTCGGCATGCGCCTCTACCGCAGCGGCGATCTCGTGCGCCGCCGCGCCGACGGCCGCATGGAATTCCTTGGCCGCATCGACCACCAGCTCAAGATCCGCGGCTTCCGCGTCGAGCCGGCTGAAATCGAGGCCGTGCTCGCCGGCCTGGCCAGCGTGCGCGACGTCTGCGTCTGCGCATTGACGCTCGACGACGAACTGCGGCTTGTCGCCTATGTTGTGCCGGTCTTCGCCGAGGAATCCGATGAGGACGAGCACACGCTCGCCGGCGCGGTGTTCCTGCGCGAATGCCGCGAAGCGTTACAGGCCGCTTTGCCGCCGTACATGATGCCTGCGGCGTTCCTGCGCCTGGACCGGATGCCGCTGACGGCGAACGGCAAGATCGACCGTGACCGCCTGCCGCGGCCGCAACCCGGCGACCTGTTGCAGGCAGCCTACGCGCCGCCGACCAATGACGTGGAACACGAGCTCTGCGCGATCTGGCAGGAACTGCTCGGGGTCGAGCGCGTCGGCGTCCACGACAGCTTCTTCGAACTGGGTGGCCACTCGCTGCTCGTCATGAAACTGATCGTCCTGATCGAACAGCGCCTAGGCGTCGTACTCACGGTCAAAGATCTTTTCGTTCAGGTCAGCGTCGCGGGCCAGGCCGAACTCGTGCTAACCACGCGCGACATGCTCACGGTGCTCGCGCACGGCGGCGGCAGGAACCGCAGCGGTGAAGCGGAAGCCGAGGAGATGCTGCTGTGAACCTCAGCGAACTCCTGCGCCAGTGCGCCACCGATGGCATCGGCCTTGCAGCCGACGGCGAACAGCTACGGCTCAGCTTCAACGGCGCCAGGCCCGAACCGGCGCTGCTGGCGGCGCTGAAGGCGCACAAGCCGGAACTGCTCGCGCTGCTGCGTCGCAGCGCGCCGGTGGCGATTCCGCGCCTGGCCGACCGGCGCCGCACGCGCGTGTCGTTCGCGCAGCGCCGTCTGTGGTTCGTCGACCGCTATGAGGGCGGCCAGGCGCGCCAGTACAACATCCCGGCAGCGCTGCGTCTGGCCGGCCGCATTGACGCTGCGGCCATCGCCACGGCGCTGCGCGGACTGCTGCAGCGGCATGAAGTACTGCGCGCACGCTTTGTCGAAAGCGACGGCGAGGTCTGGCAGTGCGTCGACGATATCGGTGCGCTGCCGTTACAGCAGCGCGACCTGTCCTCGACCGATAGCGCCGCACGCGAGTCCGCCGTCGCCGCGCTCAAGCTCGAGGAAGCCGCGCATACCTTCGATCTTGCGCGGGACTACCCGCTCCGCGTGCTGCTGCTGACGCTCGCGCAGGACGATTACCTGCTCCTCCTGACGCTGCATCACATAGCTGCCGACGGCGGTTCGATACCGGTGCTGCTGCGCGAATTCGAGCAGCTCTACGCGGCGGCCTGCGCCGGCGCCGCCGACCCGCTGCCGCCGCTCGCGCTGCAGTACGGCGAATATGCCGAATGGCAGCGCACGAATTTCGACGTCGAGTCCACTTCGCGCGAACTCGCCTACTGGCGTGACACGCTGTCCGGCGCGCCGGTCGTGAACGGACTGCCGCTGGACTTCCCGCGCGGCGCGCGCGAAACCTATCGCGGCGCGCAGTTCCACCAGCACTTCGATGCGGAACTGCGCCGGGCGCTGCTCGTCGCGTGCAAGCGCTGCGACGCAACACCGTTCGTGTTCCTGCAGACAGTATTCGCGCTGCTGCTCGCGCGGCTCGGGCGCCAGTCCGACGTCGTCGTCGGCTTTCCGGTCGCCGGCCGCAGCCAGCCGCATCTCGATGCGTTGGTCGGTCTGTTCGTCAACAACCTCGCACTGCGCACGCGCATCGACGGTAATCCGCGCTTCGACGTGCTGCTGCGCACGACGCGGCAGCAGTTTCTCGACAGCCTCGCTCACGCGGAACTGCCCTTCGAGCGCCTCGTTGATGCAGTCGTTGCCGAACGCAGCGGTCACCACCCGGTGTTCCAGATCGTCTTCGGCTACAACGAGCTGCGCCAGGACGCGCCGTCGCTGGCCGGCGTCGCCGTGGCCGGCGAGGATCTGCATCGCGATACCGCAAAGGTCGATCTCGAACTCAGTGTCGCCGATACCGGCGAGCGCCTCGTGCTTGGCTGGATCTACAACGCAGACCTGTTCCGCGTCGAGAGCGTGCGTGCGTTCGCGCGCAGCTTCGAGGCACTGCTGATTGCAGTCCTCGCCGATCCCGCACGCCCGGTAGACGACTACACGCTGATCGACGGGCGCCAGCGCGTGGCCTTGCTGGAACGCGGCCGCGGTCGCTGCGTCGCGCGTGACCCCGGCGGACTGTATGCGCGCTTCGCGCAGCAGGCCGCGCGGACTCCGAACGCCACTGCCGTGCATGACGTCGGCATCACGCTGAGCTACGCGCAGCTACAACAGCGCTGCGTGCGTCTCGCTGCCTATATCCACGCGAGCGGCGCGGCGGCGGACGCACGCATCGGAATCTGCCTCGAGCCGTCGGCCGCGGCGCTCGTCGCGGTCCTTGCGAGCGCTTGCGCCGGGCACACCTACGTGCCGCTGGAGCCCAGCCATCCACGGGCGCGCCAGGCCTTCGTCATCGATGACGCGCGCATCGATCTCGTGCTGACGCGCAACCGACTGCTCGACGGCCTGCCGCTCGATCGGATCGACGTGACCTTGCTGGATGACTGCGAGCAGGACGACTGGCTGGCGGCGTACGACGCTGCGTGCGACGCAACGCGTGCGGACGGGACGCTTGCTTACATCCTCTACACGTCGGGCACGACCGGACAGCCCAAGGGCGTCATGGTCGCGCATTCAGGACTTTGCAACTATCTGGATTACGCGGCAGACGCCTACTGCAGCGGACCCGTTGCCGGCGCCGTCGTCGGCACGCCGCTGTGCTTCGACGCGACGCTGACCAGCCTGCTCGCGCCGCTGCTGCGCGGCCAGGCCGTCGCGTTCCTGCCGCAGGGCGACGCGCTGCTGCCGGCGCTGGCGTCGCAGTTGTTCGACGCGAGCGCAGGCTGGGTGTTCAAACTCACGCCGGCGCATCTCGATGCGCTGCTGCAACTGCGTCCCAGCGGCTTCAGCGTGCAGCCGCATGTGCTCGTGGTCGGCGGTGACCAGCTCGCCGCGGCCCTGGTGCGCCGTCTCGGCGTACTGCTGCCTAACGCGCTGATCGTCAACGAATACGGCCCAACCGAAACCGTGGTCGGTTGCTCCACGTGGTTCGTCGCTGCCGAACCGGCGCAGGCTGATGCAACGCCGACCGCTGCGCCGATCGGTCGTCCGATCGACAACACGCGGCTGTACGTACTCGACGCGAACGGACAGTTGCAGGCACCGGGCGGTGTCGGCGAGCTGTATATCGGCGGTGCCGGCGTTGCGCTGGGCTATGCGGGCCGCGACGTGCTGAGCGCGCAACGCTTCCTGCCTGACGCATTCGTGCAGGATACCGCGGCGCGTGTCTACCGCAGCGGCGATCTGGTGCGGTGGAATGCCGACGGCGAACTCGTTTTCCTCGGCCGCGCCGACCGTCAGGTCAAGCTGCGCGGCTATCGCATCGAACTCGACGAAGTCGAGGCGCAGCTGCGCGCGATCGATGGCGTAGCTGCCGCCGCAGTGGCCGTGGTCGACGGCGCCGGCGGCGAACGCGCGCTCGCCGGCTATTTCGTGCCCGTCGACGCAACGGGTGCGGACGCTTTGCCCGATACCATTCGCCGCGCGCTGGCCGAGCGGCTGCCCGACTACATGGTCCCAGCGCTGTTCGCCGCGCTCGACCAGATGCCGCTGACCGTCAACGGCAAGACCGACTACCGCGCACTCGCCGCGCTGGGCGCTGCGCCCGCATCCAGGGCCGGATACGACGCGCCGCGCAACGTGCTCGAAGACGAGCTCGCGCGGCTGTGGCAGGAACTTCTCGGCATCGAGCGCGTCGGCATCCGCGACAATTTCTTCGCGCTCGGTGGCCACTCCATCCTCGCCATGCGCATGACCGGCGCGGTGCGGCAGCGCCTCGGCATGGAGCTGACGCTGCGCGCGCTGTTCGAACAACCGACCATCGCCACGCTCGTGCCGGTCCTGCAGGCCCAGGTGGAGCAGGCCGTGCTGCCGGCGATTCGCCGCGATGCGCAGCGCGTGCAGCCCCCCCTGTCGTTCGCACAGCAGCGTTTGTGGTTTCTGGACGAGCTTGAAGGCGGTAGCAGTCAATTCAACATGCCGGCGGCATTGCGGTTGAAGGGTGAGCTGGATGTGGCGGCGTTGCGGCGAGCGATCAGCCGGATCGTGGAGCGGCATGAAGTGCTGCGTACGCAGTTCGTGGAAGTGGACGGAGCGGTGTACCAGGTTGCGCGGACGGCGGTGGATGTGCCTGTGCCGCTGATCGACCTGAGTGGTCTGTCCGCTGAGGAGCGTGGTGCGGAAGTGTTGCGGCGAGCGCAGGCTGATGCGGTGGCGTCGTTCGATCTGGCCAGTGATCTGCTGCTGCGGGTGCAGGTGTTGAAGCTCTCGGAGGATGAACACGCGGTGCTGTTCAACCTGCACCACATTGCGTCGGACGGTTGGTCGCAAGGGATTTTGGTGCGGGAGCTGAGCACGCTGTATGCGGCGTATCGGTTGGGTCAGGAGGATCCGCTGCCTGCGCTGGGTGTGCAGTACGCGGACTATGCGGCGTGGCAGCGCGACTGGCTGCAGGGCGAGGTGCTGGAACGGGAGCTGGGCTACTGGCGGGAGCAACTGGTGGGTGCGGCGCCGGTGCACGGTCTTGCGTTGGACAGGCCGCGGCCGGTGCAGCAGCGTTTCCGCGGTGGTCTGGTGGAGAACAAGGTTCCGGTGGAGCTGAGCCAGTCGCTGCAGCGCTACGCGCGTGCGCAGGGCGCGACGCTGTTCATGCTGCTGCAGAGCGCGTTTGCGCTGTTGCTGGCGCGTTACAGCGGAGAGTCGGACATCGTGATGGGCACGAGCACGGCCGGCCGTACGCACCAGGACGTGGAAGGTCTGATCGGCTTTTTCATCAACACGCTGGTGCTGCGCAGCGAGGTGCGCAATGTGCCGTTTGGGGAGCTGCTGGCGCAGAACCGCGAACGGATCCTGGGCGCGTACAGCCACGCGCAGGTGCCGTTCGAGATGCTGGTGGAGACGCTCAAGCCGGAGCGCAGCCTGAGCTACAACCCGCTGGTGCAGGTGTTGTTCTCGCTCAACAACACGGCGTCGAGCACGCTGAGCCTGGGCGATGTGTCGCTGGAACCGTTGGGTGTTGCGGCGGTGGGTTCGCAGTACGACCTGGAACTCAACGCGCGGGAATCGGCCGAGGGTATCGCGTTGGGCTGGCAGTACAACGTGGACCTGTTCGAGGAAGCGACGATCGGTCGGATGGCGCAGGCGTTTGCGTATCTGCTCGACCAGATCGCGGCGGGTACGGACACGCCGGTGTGGGAGCTGGATCTGCTCGATGGTGTAGCGAAGAACGAACTGCAGGCATGGAATGCCACGGCACTGGAGCCGATCGGCGACACGCTGGTCGGCGAGATCGAAGCCCACGCGGTGCGTACACCGGACGCGGTCGCGCTGCGCAGCGGCGATGAATCGCTGAGCTATGCGCAGCTCAACGCGCAGGCGAACCGGATCGCGCACGTATTGGGCGGCCAGGGTGTGACGAAGCAGAGCCTCGTAGGGGTCTGCGCTGAACGCAGCATCGCGCAGCTAGTGGGTGTACTGGCGGTGCTCAAGGCCGGTGCGGCCTACGTGCCGCTGGATCCGTCGCAGCCCGAAGGTCGTCTGGAAGAGATCGTGGCGGAAGCGGGCATTGCGGTGGTGCTGTGCCAGAGCGAGCTGCTGGAGGAGTCGCTGTTCGAGGAGACGACGCGTCTGCCGCTGGACGGACGTCTTGCGCAGCGGTTGTACGCGATGTCGGCGGAGACGAATCCGGGGATTAGCCAGGGCAGCGATCTGGCGTATGTGTTGTATACGTCGGGTTCGACGGGAAGACCCAAGGGAGTGGAAGTCACGCAGCGTGCGGTACTGGATTACTGCGCGGGTGCGCAGCAGCGCTATTACGCGAAGGTGCTGAGGGGTTCGTTCGTGATGACGAGCCTGAGCTTCGACCTGACGGTGCCGGGCGTGTACCTGCCGTGGCTGTCGGGCGGCTGCGTGACGCTGGCCGGCTCCGAAGAGCTGACGGCCGTGTGGCGCGAGCTGTCGGCACAGGAGGAACCCAGGCTGGTGCGGCTGACGCCGAGCCATGTGCGCGCGCTCGCGGGCGAAGGGATTGATCCGTCGGATACCGCTCATGTGTTCGTGATCGGCGGCGAAGCGCTGTCGGGTGCGGACCTCTCACTGCTACGGCAGTACTACCCGCGCAGCCGGCAGTTCAACCACTATGGTCCGACGGAAGCGATCGTGGGCTGCAGCGCCTACGAGGCGACGCAGGACAGGCAGAGCACGGCGGTACCGATTGGCGGTCCGTTGGGCAACGCGCAATTGTTCGTGGTGGGCCATTACGGCGCACTGGCGCCACAGGGTGCACCGGGCGAGCTGTACGTGGGGCGTCGCGAACTGGCACGCGGGTATCGGGGTCAGGCGGAACTGACCCAGGAGAAATTCATAACCGACCGGTTCGGCGCGTACGAGCGGCTGTACCGGACGGGAGACCGGGTGCGCCGGCGCAGCGATGGCGAGCTGGAGTTCCTGGGCCGCCTCGACCATCAGGTCAAGGTGCGGGGGTATCGCATCGAACTGGGCGAGATCGAGGCGCGCCTGAGCGCATTGGCCCCGATCCACAGCAGCGCGGTCCAGGTGTGCAGCGGCCCCGGCGGTGAGCTGCTGGTGGCCTACCTCGTGCCGGCGCAGCGTATCGAGGTCGACGAAGAAGTCGAACTGCAGGCGCAGCGCCAGCGGTTGATCCAGGAATGCCGCGACGCCCTCAAGCAGCAGCTACCGGGCTACATGGTGCCGACGGTCTATGTGGTGCTCGAGGCACTGCCGCTGTCGGCCAACGGCAAGGTGGATCGCAAGGCGTTGCCGGAACCGGGCGAAGACGCGCTGCAGCGTGCGGCCTATATGGCACCGCGCACCGATACCGAAGCGACACTGTGCACGCTGTGGGCCGACGTGCTCGGCCTGCAGCAGGTCGGCATCCACGACAACTTCTTTGATCTGGGCGGCCACTCGCTGCTGGCGACCCGGCTGATCAGCCAGGTGCGGCAGCGCCTGAACTGCGAGTTGCCGCTGCGTGCGCTGTTCGAACAGCCCACCGTCGCGGGCTTTGCCGCGATCGTTTCAAGCGCCGACAGCAATGTGCTGCCGGCTATTAATCCAGTGCAGCGGGACGAGCTGACGCTCGAATACGCCATTGAGGAAGGTGAAATCTGATGGTTGCTCATATTGTCCAGCTCGCGCAGCAGCGCGGAATCCACCTGTATCTGCAGGATGGCGCACTGCGTTTCATGGCCGAGAAGGGTGGCCTCACTGACGAGCTACGCGCGCAACTCGCGGCGAACAAGCAGGCCATCATCGACTACCTCGCTGCGCGCGGCACGCAGTCTGATGCAACGGTCGACCTGGCCGAAGTGAGGCGCCGCCTGCAGCAGCGCAGCGGTGCCCCCCTGTCGTTCGCACAGCAGCGTTTGTGGTTTCTGGACGAGCTTGAAGGCGGTAGCAGTCAATTCAACATGCCGGCGGCATTGCGGTTGAAGGGTGAGCTGGATGTGGGGGCGTTGCGGCGAGCGATCAGCCGGATCGTGGAGCGGCATGAAGTGCTGCGTACGCAGTTCGTGGAAGTGGACGGAGCGGTGTACCAGGTCGCGCGGACGGGGGTGGATGTGCCTGTACCGCTGATCGATCTGAGTGGTCTGTCCGCTGAGGAGCGCGATGCGGAAGTGTCGCGGCGAGCGCAGGCTGATGCGGTGGCGTCGTTCGATCTGGCCAGTGATCTGCTGCTGCGTGTGCAGGTGTTGAAGCTCTGGGAGGATGAACACGCGGTGCTGTTCAACCTGC